>JAUHZL010000114.1 GCA_030425945.1 Alphaproteobacteria bacterium
TCACCGCCGTGTTCTTCCTGACCGTGCTGACCGTGCTGCTCTACCTGACCAACAAGCGCATCTGGGCGCCGGTCAAGGCCCGCGCCAAGGGCAAGCCGGCCGAGTAAGCGCCGCGCACGAACAAGACCAGGAAACGCGCCCCTCGGGGCGCGTTTTTCGTTTCAGGGCCGGGTGCCGAGATAGGCCGCCAGCCGGGGCGAGGGGGCCGCAAAGACCTCGTCCGTCGGTCGGGGCGGATCCGCAACGCCGTCGTCGACGAAGACCACCCGGTCGGCCGCGTGCCTCGCATCCGTCGGATCATGCGTCACCATCAGCAGCGTCGCCCCGGTCTCGGCCACGATCTCGGCCACCAGGGACAGCATCTCGGTCTTCAGGCCGGGGCCCAGCGCGGCAAACGGCTCGTCCAGCAACAGGAGCGGCCGCTGCCGCAACAGCGCCCGGGCCAGCGCGGTCCGGCTGGCTTGCCCGCCCGACACCTGGGCCGGACGGCGCGCGCCCAGCCCGCCGAGGCCGACGCGCTCCAATGCCGCCTCGACCCGCTCCCGGGACGCGCGGTCCAGCCGCAGCGACGGGGACAGGCCCAGCGCCACGTTCTGCGCCAGCGTCAGATGGGGAAAGAGGTTCTGGTCCTGGAACAGGATCGTCAGCGGCCGCGCGCCCGGATCGAGCGCACCGAGGTCCTGACCGGACCAGCTGAGCCGACCGCCAGACAGCGGAACGAATCCGGCAATCGCGTTGAGCAGCGTCGACTTGCCCGCCCCGGAAGGTCCGATCACGGCCACCTTGTCGCCCGCCGAAACCTGCCACGCCGCGCGCAGCGTGAACGCGTCCTGCCGGATCACGACGTCGTCACAGACCAGCACGGCCGCGCCCTCCCCTGTCGAAGATCCAGAACACCGCCAGGGTCAGGCCCAGCAACACCAGCGCGGCCCCCGCGGCCTCGGTCAGCCGATAGGCCCCCATCAGCCGGAACAGGGCCAGCGGCAAGGTCTCGCGCGCGCCGTCCGCGAACAGGGTAATGACCCCGAGATCGCCGATCGACAGCGCCGCCGCCAGCCCCGCCCCAAAGCCCAGCGGTCCCCGGACGCGCGGCAGAACGACATGGCGCAGCCAGTCCGCCCGCGCCATCCCGAGCGAGGCCGCAAGCCGTCCATACCCCGCGTTGACCTCATGGATCGCGGGCACGAGCGCCCGCAGCACGAAGGGCAGCGACAAGAGGGCGTTGACGAGTGCCGTGACCGGCAGGGCCATCAGCCGGGGGTCCACCAGCGGCAGCACGATCAGGAACAGCCCGAGGCCCAGCACCAACGGCGACACCGCGATGGACAGGTTCGCCGCGACCTCGACCCACAGGGCGCGGGCCCCCGCCAGCCGGAAGGCCAGCGGCACGGCAAGCGCCAGCGTTACCACGACGGACCCCAGCGCCACCGCAAGAGACCGCAGCGCAGCCGCCCAGACCGTATCGGGCAAAAGGACGAGGCCGGGCAGACCGTCGACAACCAGCATCCCCAGCGGCAACAGCAGGAACCCGAGGACCAGTCCGATCACCACCGTGTCCTGCAGGCGTGCGGGCAGGCCCCGTGGCGGGCGCAGCACCGCGTTCCGATCGAGCCCGGTTCCGGCCCCCACGGGCAGCGGCGCCAGCCTCAGCGCCAGCACGGCGGCCACGCAGAGCGCCACCTGCACCCCGGCCAGCATGGCCGCCCGGCCAAGATCGAAGTCGAAGCGGAACGCCTGGTAGATCGCCAGTTCCACCGTGGTGGCACGCGGTCCGCCCCCGAGGGTCAGCGCCACCGCGAAACTCGTCGTGCAGATCAGGAAGACGACCAGCAGCGCCCCCGGCACGACCCGAACCAGCATCGGCAGCTCCAGGTGCCGAAACGTCTCGCGCGGGCCGAAGCCCAGCGACTCGGACAGTCGCAGCCGCTCGGCGGGAATGCCCTGCCAACCCTGCAGCAGAAGCCGGGTCACGAGCGGCAGGTTGAAGAACACGTGCCCCAGCACGACCCCGTGAAAGCCGTAGATCTGAAGCGGCGGAAGGCCCAGAATCGCCAGACCCTGCGAAACCAGCCCGTTGCGACCAAAGACGGAGAGCAGCCCCATCACGGCCACCAGTGTCGGCAAGAGGAAGGGCGCGCCCAGCAGCGTGATCGCCAGCCCGCGCCCCGGAAACCGCCGCCGCATCAGCGCCCGGGCGGCCGGAACCGCCAGCGCAACCGACAGCACGGCAGACAGCGCCGCCTGCGTGACGGTGAACCGGATCGCGGCCCAGTCGCCCGGACCCAGCCCGGCACTGTCGCCCGCCCGCAGGGCCACCGCCAGCAGCGGCCCGGCCATGAGCGCGAGGCACAGGGCGGCGGCAATCCCGCCGCCCCCGCGCCGGATCAGCGGCTCAGCGCGGCCAGCCATTCGTTCAACGCCTGGTCCCGCATCTTGGCCGCCTCGCCGGGCGCATAGAGCAGCGCCGTCTCCGGCGCGATCAGGGTCTCGAACCCGTCCGGCAGACCGGCCTCCGGCGTGACCGCCGGATACATCCAGTTGGTCGTCGGGATCACGGACTGGAACGCATCGGTCAGCATGAAACGCAGGAACTCCTGCGCCAGATCCAGCTGGTCGCTCGACGCGATGGCCCCGGCGACCTCGACCTGAAGATAGTGCCCTTCCTCGAACGCGGCGGCGGCATAGCCGGGGTCCCCCTCGGCGATCAGGTGATAGGCGGGCGAGGTGGTGTAGCTGAGGACCATGTCGGCCTCGCCTTCGACGAACAGGCCGTAAGCCTCCGACCAGCCCTTGGTGACGGTCAGGATATGCGGCGCCAGCCCCTCCCAGATTTCCGGCGCCCGGTCGCCGTAGGCCGCCTTGACCCACAGCAGCAGGCCAAGTCCGGGCGTGGACGAGCGCGGGTCCTGAATGACGATCTTCACGTCGTCCGGCAACGCGATCAGTTCTTCGAAACTGCCCGGGACCTGCGCCATGTCCGCCCGGTGGACGAAGGCGAAGTACCCCCAGTCATAGGGCAGGAACATGTCGTCGTCCCATCCTACCGGCAGGTCGAGGGACGGCGCCCCGAGGTCGTGCCGGGCAAAGAGCCCGGTCTTCGCAGCCGCGTCGGTCAGGTTGGTGTCGAGCCCGAGCACCACGTCGGCACCGGTGCGCGCACCTTCCAGCCGCAACCGGCCGAGCAGCGCCGCGCCGTCGCCAGCCGCCACCCATTGCAGGTCGCAGCCGCATCGGGCTTCGAAGGCGGTCTCGATCGCGGGGCCCGGGCCCCAGTCGGCGACGAAACTGTCGTAGGTGTAGACGGTGAGAACGGGTGTGTCCGCCATGACCACGCCGGTGGTCAGGGTCAGGGCAAGTCCCGCAGCGATGAAGTGGGTCTTCATGACGATCCTCCATGGCGACGGGCGAAGCGAAGCCGAGGAGCTCTCGTACCTTCCCTCCGCCGGTCTTAACCGGTTCAGGTTCAACGGGTCCGCTTGCGCATCTCAGCCCCTGATGGGGCACCCCGAGGTGAGGGCGACGCTAACCGGGGCTCCGGGGCGCCGCAAGGGGGAAACCGCTTGAGGCGCGGCAGGCCCGCCGCTAGACCGCCTGCGAAGGAGACCGCCGATGAGCCTGAACAGTTTCGGACACCTCTTCCGCGTCACGACCTGGGGCGAAAGCCACGGCCCGGCCCTCGGGGCGACGGTCGACGGTTGCCCGCCGGGTGTCCCGGTCGAGGCGTCGGCCCTCCAGCACTGGCTCGACCGCCGGAAACCCGGCCAGAACAAGTACACCACCCAGCGGCGCGAGCCCGACGAGGTCGAGATCCTGTCTGGCGTGTTCGAGGGCGTGTCGACCGGCACCCCGATCCAGCTGATGATCCGCAACACCGATCAACGGTCCAAGGACTACGGCGAGATCGCCGAGAGCTTTCGCCCGGGCCACGCCGACATCACCTACTGGCAGAAGTACGGGATCCGCGACTATCGCGGTGGCGGGCGGTCGAGCGCGCGGGAAACCGCCGCGCGGGTTGCGGCCGGCGGGATCGCCCGCGCCGCGCTGGCGACGCTGGTCCCGGGCCTGTCGATCACCGGCTACATGGTCCAGATGGGCCCGCGCAGCATTGACCGGTCGCGCCTCGATCTGGCCCAGGTCGAGCAGAACCCGTTCTGGTGCCCGGATGCCGACACCGCCGCGCTGTGGGCCGAGGATCTGGATGCCCTGCGCAAGTCCGGCAATTCGGTCGGCGCGGTGATCGAGGTCGTCGCCAAGGGGGCACCAGCCGGTCTGGGCGCGCCGATCTATGGCAAGCTCGATACCGACCTCGCTGCCGCGATGATGTCGATCAACGCCGTGAAGGGGGTCGAGATCGGTGCCGGGATGGCCGCCGCGATGCTGACGGGGACCGAGAACGCCGACGAGATCACCATGGGGCCGGACGGCCCGGAATATTCGTCGAACCACGCCGGGGGGATCCTCGGCGGGATCTCGACCGGGCAGGACATCGTCGTGCGCTTCGCGGTGAAGCCCACGTCATCGATCCTGACGCCCCGGCGGACGATCCGGAAGGATGGCACGCCGGTCGATCTGGTCACCAAGGGCCGCCATGACCCCTGTGTCGGCATTCGCGCCGTGCCGGTGGGCGAGGCGATGATGGCATGCGTGCTGCTCGACCACCTGCTGCTGCATCGCGGGCAGGTCGGCGACGGCCTGCGCGGGCGCATCGGCTGACCGGGCGCAAGAACCGCAAGTTTCCGACAAATTTTCGGCATTTTCGCGTGTTTGCCTGACCGAGGGGTAGACTGCGGGACCAGCCATGCCACGCCACGAGACCAGACAGACCTTTCCCGGACCCGGACCGGCCGAACACAGGTCGTGCCCGGCGGACCACGGGCTGGCCGGTCTTCTGCGGTTCGTCCGGGCGGAAGACGGTGCCGTGACCATCGACTGGACGGTGCTGACCGCCAGCCTCGTCGGGCTCGGCCTCGCCGGGAGTGCTGCGGTCATCCTCGGGACCGGTGATCTGTCGGGTGACGTGGACGCCTTCCTGCGCGATCAGGAGGTCAGCGACGGTTTCCGGGCAACGCTGTCGCGGCTGATCAGTTTCGACGACTTCGAGAACGGGCAGGCACCGGGCTGGAGCGTGCCGAACATCGACGCCACCGATCCCGACTTCACCGCGATCCTCGGACGTTTCGGCGGGACCGGCGGGCAGCAGATGGTGCACAAGACCTTCGATCTCGACCCGGAGGCAGGCTTCGCGGTGCTCGAATTCGACATGCACGCCATCGACACCTGGGACATGGAAAACATGTTCGTCTACCTGAACGACGAGGTGGTGTCGCAGCGCAATTTCTCGACCCACGGGCTCGATCCGGGCCGCCAGGTCGCGGTGAACACCGACAACCCGGACATCCAGGTGTCCTACGAGGTCACGCGCCCTGCCGGCGAATACGGCTTCTGGGAGCGCGGCAACACCTCCAGCTACGACGAGACGGTGACCGTGCGGATGGTGGTCGCCAACCCCGGCGACCAGATCAAGCTCGGCTTCGGATCGTCGCTGAACCAGCCGGTTTCGGACGAAAGCTGGGCGATCGACAACGTCCGCGTCACCTCGACCAACGATCCCGAAGCCGCGCCGAACAGCTGACGTTGGCCGACGGTCACGCGGGCTTGGTCTGCCGCCGGGCCAGTTGCACCGCGAGAATACCGAAGGTCACGATGCCCACGCCGACCACGTCGATCAGGCGCAACTGTTCCCCCAGCAGCGCCGCCGCGACGGCCACGCCGAACACCGGGTTCAGGAAGTGGAAGGTCGCCGCGCGGGTCGCGCCGATCCGCCCCACCAGCGCGAACCAGATCCACGTCGCCGCAAGGCCGGGCACGAGGGTGGTGTAGACGAACGCGCCCAGAAGCTGCCACGATGGCGTGAAGGTCAGCGGCTCCGTCGCCAGGCCGATCACCGCCAGGATCGCCGAGCCGACGAACATCTGGTAGCCGACGACGACCAGCAGGTTGCCGCCCGAGGACGCCCCGCGCACCGTCAGCGTCGCCACCGCCAGCGCGATCACCCCCACGATGCAGAAGGCAACGCCCGTCAGGTCGACGCCCTGCTCCAACCGCGAGCCCATGATCAGCACGGCGCCCAGCACGCCCGCCATCAGGCCGACGATCCCCAGCGGCGGCAGCTTCTCGCGGAAGACCAGCCAGCTTGCCAGCGCCACGATCAGCGGCATGGTCGACGCGATGATCGCGGCGAGGCTGGCCTCGATCCACTGCATCGCCACGAAGTTCAGGCCGAGGTAGAGCGCGTTCTGGCAGATGCCGAAGACCAGCGTGGCGCGGGCCTGCGCCCGGGTCAGCCGAAAGCTCTGCCCGAGGGCCCAGGCGATCAGCAACGCCAGCAGCCCCGAGATCAGGAACCGAAGGCCCAGCGTCGTGATGGGGGGCGCATAGGCGACGATGATCCGGGCCGAGGTGAAGGCCGACGACCACGCGAACGCGAACACCAGCCCCATCGCAATGGCGCGCAGATCCATCTTGTCGTCTCCCGTCCCGATCTCTCGCCGGGACAGTCCCGGAAAACCCGGCGCGCCGCAAGCCGTTGGCCCGGAAAAGACAAAGGGCCGCCGGAGGCGACCCTTTTCCGCATCCGCTGGCGGCGGATCTCAGCTGTTGACGCTGTCCTTCAGCGCCTTGGCGACGGTCATCTTCACGACCTTGTCGGCTTCCTTCTTGATCTGCTCGCCGGTCGCCGGATTGCGGACCATGCGCTCGGGGCGCTCGCGGCAGTAGACCTTGCCGATGCCCGGCAGCGTCACGGAGCCGCCGTTCGAGACCTGCTCGGTGATCACGGCGGTCAGCGCATCGAGGGCGGCGTTCGCGGATTTCTTGTCGATCCCGGCGTGCTCCGCCACGGAGGCGATGAGTTGCGTCTTGGTGAGCGGCTTCTGCGCCATCTGTTATCTCCCTGTCCGTCGGGCGCGGTGGCTGCCCGGTGTGTCATTTAGATAAACAGCGGATCACGCAATGCGGCAAGCGCAAAACCGCTGTTTCCCGTGGAAAACATGGGCTTTCGGCACGTTTTTCTACAGGAAGGCCGTCTCTTCGAAGCTGCGCAGTTTCCGGGAATGAATGCGTTCCAGCGGCATCTCGCGCAGTGTTTCCATCGCGCGGATACCGATCAGCAGGTGCCGGGCGACCTGTGTCTTGTAGAACTCGGTGGCCATTCCGGGCAGCTTCAGTTCGCCGTGCAACGGCTTGTCCGAGACACACAGCAGCGTGCCGTAGGGCACCCGGAACCGGAATCCGTTGGCCGCGATCGTCGCGCTTTCCATGTCGAGGGCAATCGCCCGGCTCTGGCTCAGGCGCTGGACGGGACCGGACTGGTCGCGCAACTCCCAGTTGCGGTTGTCGATCGTGGCGACGGTGCCGGTGCGCATGATCTTCTTCAGGTCGTAGCCCTGAAGCTCGGTCACCGCCTCGACGGCCTCCTCGAGCGCGATCTGGATCTCCGCCAGCGCCGGGATCGGCACCCAGACCGGCAGGTCGTCGTCCAGCACGTGATCCTCTCGAAGGTAGCCATGCGCCAGCACGTAGTCGCCGAGGCTCTGCGAATTCCGCAGGCCGGCACAATGCCCCAGCATCAGCCAGGCATGGGGACGCAGCACGGCGATGTGGTCGGTCGCCGTCTTGGCGTTCGACGGTCCGACCCCGATGTTGACGAGGGTGATCCCGGCGGAGCCTTCGCGCAGCAGGTGATAGGTCGGCATCTGGGGCAGCTTGGCCGGCGGCGGGATCTCGGCGGTCGGGTCGGTGATGATGCCGGTCCCGGGCCCGACGAAGCCGGTATAGCCGCTGTCCGGATCGGCCAGCGCGGCGCGGGCGAAGGCGATGAACTCGTCGACGTAGAACTGGTAGTTGGTGAACAGGATGTGGTTCTGGAAATGCTCGGCCGCCGTCGCGGTGTAGTGCTGCAGCCGCGCCAGCGAGTAGTCGATGCGCTGCGCGGTGAACGGCGCCAGCGGACCCGAGCCGTCCTCGTGCCGGTAGTCGAACCCGTTGACGATCTCGTCATGGGTGGTGGTCAGGTCCGGCACGTCGAAGACATCGCGCAGCGGAAAGTCGAGAACGCCTTCCTGCGGGACGGTCACGGCCGCATCGGCCGTCATCGCGAAGTGCAGCGGGATCGGCGTGCGGCTCTGCCCGATCTCGACCTCGGTGCCGTGGTTCCGGGTCACGAGGCCGATCTGCTGGGTCAGGTAGTTCCGGAACAGGTCGGGCCGCGTGACGGTCGTCGAATAGGTGCCGGGCGTCGAGACATGGCCGAAGCTCAGGCGGTTGTCGAC
>JAUHZL010000115.1 GCA_030425945.1 Alphaproteobacteria bacterium
CTACCTCGCCGCTACCCTGCGCGCCATCCTCAACGGCCACCCACGATCCCGCATCGAAGACCTCATGCCTTGGCGACAAACACAGCCGTCAAGCCTCGCCGCATAGGGCATCAACCTCGCGCTTACGTCCAGCTTCGATAATCGCCGCCCGCCTTCTTCTTGGCCCAAATACTCCCGCCGGAGGCATCGCGCCGCAGGCGCGACCCCGGTCCCGCGGCCGGGGGCGTCGCCCCCACCGACACCGCACCGACACAATACCGACGTCATACCGACGCGATGCCGACGTGGCCGACGCGGCCCCGTGCTGCCGCCGGTTGAGCCTGCTGCGCTGCCGCAACACCAGCGGTTCGGCTGCGGCGCGGCCGGCTCGTTCCCCCCGATTCCGTGCTAGGTTGTTCCCGAGGGAGGAGACCCCCGTCCGTGGAGGCTCCGTCATGGATCACAGGTTCGACCCCACCCCCGGCCCCGAAATCGTTGCCGTCCCCTCCGGCCTGCACGCCCGCGTCGATGCGTTCTTCGCCGGGCTGGGGCAGGGAGTGAATGCCGCCGGTCTGAAGCGCGCCCGGCTGCGGGCCATCGTCCGGCTCGAGGCGCGCAGCGATGCCGAGCTGGCGCGGATCGGGCTGACCCGCGAGGGCATCGCGGCGCATGTGTTCCGGGACCTCTTCGGCTGAGCCAAAGCCTTGCAATTCCTGCAATCCCGTCCTGCGGCGGTTGTCCTTGCGCGGGCCGCGGGGCGCCGCCAGAAGGCCGGGCAGGGCGGGGCCGGATCCCCGCGGCCGACCGGACGGGACCGATGATCGCCAAGCTCTGTTTCCTTCTCGCGCGGGTGCGCCGCGACCGCGCCGAGGCCCGCGAGATCGCCCGGCTGACCGCGCTCCCGACCCGCGAGCTGGCGGCGCTCGGGCTGACCCGGGCCGCGCTGCGCCGCCACGTCCGCCAGCGCCATGCCCGCCGCGCATGACGGCCTTGCGCACGCGCGACTGGCGCGTCATGCTGCAACGCGGCAGATAGAGGAACAGGGAGGACACCCCGGAATGCCACTCAGGGACCTGTCCAATGGCGAATACCTTTCTTCTCGACGACGCCCGTCCGTCCGTTCTGGCCCGCCTGATGCAGGGCGCGGGCGACTGGCTCGATCTGCTGGCCCAAAGCCATCGCGTCACGCGCCGTGTCAGCGAACTGACCGGATTGTCGGACGCGCAGCTTGCGGCCCGCGGCCTGACCCGCGACGACATCCCGCGCCTGATCGCGCAGGAATTCTCGGCCTACTGACCGGGGCCGCGGCATGAGCGCGCCGGATCTCGGGCGCGCCGTCGCCGTCCTGCGCCACGGGGCCGAGGGTGCCGTGGATCGCGTGGCCCTGGGCTATGACGCCCGGCTTCTGCGCCGCAAGCGGCTGGAGACGGTTGCCGGGGCCTCGGTCCTCGTTGACCTGCCGGAGACCGTGTCGCTCGACGCGGGCGACGCGCTGGAGCTCGAAGACGGGCGGCGCATCGCGGTCGAGGCCGCGCCCGAGCCGCTCTTGCGGATCGAGGGCGACCTGCCACGCCTCGCCTGGCACATCGGCAACCGCCACACCCCCTGCGCCGTGCATCCCGATCACCTGCTGATCCGGGACGACCACGTGCTGGCCCGGATGCTGCAGGGGCTGGGCGCGCGGCTGAGCCCGGTCACCGGCCCTTTCACGCCGGAGGGCGGGGCCTATGGCCATGGCCGCACGATGGGCCACGACCACGGCCCGGCGCAGGGCCATGCCCACGCGCACGATCACGGCCATGGGCACGACCACAGCCATGATCACGACCATGGCCACGATCACCCCCACCCCCCGCACGACCATCCTCACTCCCATTCGCATGACTGAGGCCGAAGCGCGCCTGACGCTGCTGCAATGGCTGTCGCCCGCGTTCCCGGTGTCGGGCTTTGCCTATTCGCACGGGCTGGAGACCGCCGTCGCGGACGGGCGCATCGCCTCGGCCCTCGACCTCGAGGCGTGGCTCGACGCGCTGCTCGTGCGGGGCAGCGGGCGGGCGGACGCGATCCTGCTGGCCCGGGTGCTGGCCGGGGACGCGCCCGAAGACCTCGCCGAGATCGCCGCCGCGCTGGCCGCCTCGCGCGAACGCTGGGACGAGACCGCCGCGATGGGCCGGGCCTTTCTCGACACCACCGCTGCCCTCGGCGCGGCCCCGAGCGCACCGCTGCCCTACCCGGTGGCCTTCGGGCTGCGTGCCCGGGCGCTGGGACTGCCCGCCGCCGAGGTGATCGGCGCGTTCCTCCATGCCTTTGCCGCCAACCTGACCGCGGTCGCCGTGCGCTTCGTGCCGCTGGGCCAGACCGAGGGGCAGGCTGTCCTCGCCCGTCTCGCGCCCCGCCTCGCGCGGCTGGGCGGAGAGCTCGCGGGTGCCGGGCTTGACGATCTGTCGAGCGCCACGTTCCATGCCGATCTGGCCGCGATGCAGCACGAGACGCTGCAACCGCGCCTCTTCAAGACCTGAAGGAGCCTGCCCATGCCCAGCCCCAACGGACCCCTGCGCGTCGGGATCGGCGGCCCGGTGGGCGCGGGCAAGACCACGCTGACCGAACAGTTGTGCCGGGCGCTGCGCGACCGCTACTCGGTCGCCGTGATCACCAACGACATCTACACCAGCGAGGATGCCGAGTACCTGATGCGGGCGCAGGCGTTGCCGCTGGAGCGGATCCGGGGGGTCGAGACCGGCGGCTGCCCGCACACGGCGATCCGCGAGGATGCCTCGATCAACCTCGCCGCCGTGGCCGAGTTGCGGGGGGCGATTCCCGACCTCGACGTGATCTTCATCGAGTCCGGGGGCGACAACCTCGCCGCGACCTTCTCGCCGGAACTGGCCGACCTGACGCTTTATGTCATCGACACGGCGGCGGGGCAGGACATTCCGCGCAAGAAGGGTCCGGGGGTGACGCGCTCGGACCTGCTGATCGTGAACAAGCTGGACCTCGCGCCCCATGTCGGGGTGGACCGCGACCTGCTCGAGTCCGACACGAGGACGGCGCGCGGGACCCGCCCCTTCGTTCTGGCCGAGCTGAGGCAGGGCCGGGGCGTGGATGCGGTGGTCGACTTCCTGATCCGCGAAGGCGGTCTCTGAGCCCTACTTCTTCCGTTTGCCGGGTTTCGGCGGGGCGCGCAGGGCGCGCAGCCGCTCGATCGGCGTCTGCTTCGGACCGGCGGGGGCCGTGGCCCGAACCGGCGGTTGCGCGGCCGGGCGGGGCGCGTCGTCCGGCGCGGCAGGGGCCGGTGCGACGTCGGAGGGATCCGGCGCTGGGGCGGTGTTCGGGGCGGGCTCGGACCAGGCGCCGTCCTCGACAGCGGCCGGGGCCGGGACGTCGGCCGATGGGGGTGCGACCGGGGACGGGTCAGGGGACCAGGGGGCGGCGGGGGCCGGATCGGTTCCCGGGATCATTGATGGGTCCGCGTCCGGCGCTTGGGCAACGGTGTCGTCCGGGGCCGGTTGGGGCGCGGTGTCCGTGGCGAGATCAGTCCAGCCGCCATCGGTGGGCGGTGTCGGGGCCGGGATGTCGGACGGCGTCATGTCGGCTGGCGGCGGGCCTGCGGACCACGGATCGGTGGGGGCCGGATCGGTCTCCGGCCCGGGCTGGGTCGCGGTGGTCGCGCTGGGATCGGACCAAGGGCTATCTTCCGTGGGTGCCAGCGAGGGGGCGACGAAATCGGGGGCGTCGGCGGGGGCCGGGCCGGTCTCCGCAGGGGGCACACTCCCGGCGTCGGGCGCGAGGGCGGCGGGGATGTCCGCGTCCGGCTCGAGCATGGGGTCCGGGGTGGCGTCTGACCACGGGCTGCCGTCGGTGTGAACCTCGCCCGTGGGCGACAGGTCCGAGGGGGCCGGAACCGTCTCCGGGACGGGCGGCGTCTCGGCTTCCGTCACCGGGGAGGGGGGCTGTTCCGCGACTGGCGGGGTCTCGGGTTCCGGCTCAGGGAGGGCCTGTGAGGCGTCTTCGGGCACAGGGTCCGCCACGGCCTCGGCGACCGGCTGTGCCCCGCCGACGGGTCCGAGGGTCTCCGGTTCCGGCTCGGCGACGGGCGACGACAGCAGAATCCCGGGATCCGGCGTGTCCTCGGCGGTGAGCGCGGGATCTTCGGCTTCTACCAGCCCGTCAGCCAGTGCCACAGGCGTCTCAGCGGACGGAAAGCTGTCGGGTGCGGGAGCCTCCCCGGCTCCCGCGTCCGGCGGCGTGGCGGCGTCCTCTGGCGGTGCGTCGGGCGCGGTGTCGGCCGTCTGCGCCGCTTCGGGAAGCCACGGGGCCGGGGCCTCGGCAGCGGCAAGGCGCGGCTCTTCTGGCGCGGGGGTCCAGAGGCCCTGCACCGGCGGTCCGGAGATTATCGTCGCCGGGGCAACCGGCTCGGGCGCGGCCTCTGCAGGCTCGGGCGCGGTTACATTGGATGCCGCGACGGGCGCCTCCACTTCGGTCGCCGCCTCCGCCGCCACCGTTTCGGCCACGCCCGGACTGTCGCCCGCAACCGTGCTGTCCCCGCGGCTCAGCGCGGCCCCGAGCGCCAGCGCCACCGCGGCGGCACTCCGGCCCGGGCGCGGCGGGGTGGCCCGGCGCGGGGGCAGGTCGCGCCCCTCGGCCAGCAGTTTCGCGCGGGCGGTTTCCATCGCCACGTCGAACCGCTCCTGCCCGGTCAGGGCGAGGATGTGCCGGGCGGCGACGGCGGTTCGCCACGGATGGCTGCCGCGTTCGAGGATCGACAGGACCCGATTCTGGTGGGTCGAATGCGTGCGCCGCTTGCGCAGCAGCGTCGCCACCGCCTGCACCGTGGCCTGCCCCGACACCGCGAGGTCGAGCAGCGGCGCCAGCAGGCCCATCGCGTCGAGGCGGGCCTCGACCTCCGGGCCGAGATGGCGCACGCGGACGAGATCGGTGCGCGGCTGGTGGAACAGGCTGGCGTGCATCGCGTCCTCGGCGACGCCGGGATCGTAGAGGACGAGGCCGCGCCCGGCGGTCTCCATCATCGCCGGGGCGAAGCCGTAGCGATGGCTGAAGTCGACCCGCCGCGTTCCGGCGAACCGGCGGTCCCAGCCGGCCAGCAGCGGGGTCAGCGTCGCCTGCGGTTGCAGCAGCAGCACCTCCGCCCCCGGGGCGCAGACCGAGAAGGCGGCGGCGGCATAGCCCTGCGCGCCCGCGCCGTAGAAGACGACGCGCTCGAACCCGTCGAAGAACCCGTCGTCGATCAGCCCGTCGAAGAAGGCGAAGACGCGCTCGCTCCGGAACCAGGTCGGGCGGTCCGCGACGAGGGTCAGTTGCGCGCAATCGGTCCGGTTCTGGACCCCGCGCGCCAGCGGCAGCATCCGCCGCCCGCTGCGCAGGAGGGCCGTCGTCTGCTCGAAGACCACGAGCAGCGTGTCCGCGCCATCGGTGAACTGGGCGCTGTGCTGCGGGTCGATCCGTTCGTAGAATCCGTCCGCCCCGGCATCGGCCCGAAGGGCGGCATGCAGGCGATCGAGGGCCTCGGGTCCACCGCCGTTCTCGGATGGATAGAGATCCTGCATCGCCCTGCACTCCTTACGCAGGTCACGTCCTAGCCTTTATTGCGCCATTTTTCCACTGACCGACGTCTGATTCGGTCGTCCGCAAGCGGAAACGCACCGTTTCCGGACGGGGACTTTCGGGCGGCTCAGAAGAAGGCCTGCAGCCCGGTCTGGGCCCGCCCGAGGATCAGGGCATGCACGTCGTGGGTGCCCTCGTAGGTGTTCACCGTTTCGAGGTTCACCATGTGCCGCATCACCGGGAAGCTGTCGGAAATGCCGTTCCCGCCATGCATGTCGCGGGACATCCGGGCGATGTCGAGCGCCTTGCCGCAGTTGTTCCGCTTGATCAGCGAGATCATCTCGGGCGCGGCGTTGGCCTGTTCCAGCAGCCGCCCGACGCGCAGCGCGCCCTGCAGGCCGAAGGCGATCTCGGTCTGCATGTCCGCGAGTTTCTTCTGGAAGAGCTGGGTCTGCGCCAGCGGCCGCTTGAACTGGTGCCGGTCGAGCCCGTACTGCCGGGCCGCGTGCCAGCAGGCCTCGGCCGCCCCCATCACGCCCCAGGCGATTCCGTAGCGGGCGCGGTTCAGGCAGCCGAACGGCCCCTTCAGCCCCTCGACGCCGGGCAGCAGGGCGTCCTCGCCGACTTCGACGCCGTCCATCACGATCTCGCCCGTCACCGAGGCACGAAGGCTGAGCTTGCCGCCGATCTTCGGCGCGCTCAGGCCCTTCATGCCCTTCTCCAGCACGAAGCCGCGAATCTTGCCGCCATGGGCCTCGGACTTGGCCCAGACCACGAAGACATCCGCGATCGGCGCGTTCGAGATCCACATCTTCGATCCGCTCAGCCGGTAGCCGCCGTCGGTCTTCTCGGCGCGGGTCTTCATGCCCGCGGGGTCCGACCCGGCATCCGGTTCGGTCAGGCCGAAACAGCCGATCAGCGTGCCGGCGGCGAGGCCGGGCAGGTATTTCCGGCGCTGCTCTTCCGAGCCGTAGGCGTAGATCGGGTACATCACGAGGCTGGATTGCACGCTCATCATCGAGCGGTAGCCCGAGTCGATGCGCTCGATCTCGCGCGCCACGAGGCCGTAGGTCACGTAGCCCGCGCCCAGCCCGCCATAGGTTTCGGGCACGGTGACGCCCAGCAGGCCCGCCTCGCCCATCGCGGCGAAGATCGAGGGATCGACGGTTTCCTCGCGGTAGGCATCGCGGACCTTCGGGGCCAGCACGTCGGCGGCAAAGGCGGCGGCGGCGTCGCGGAACGCGCGCTCGTCGGCGTCGAGCTGGTCTTCCAGCCGGAACGGGTCGGCCCAGTCGAAACGGCCCAGGTCGGGGGCATCCTTGGCGGAAATCTGGCTCGGCGCGTTCATGGCTGTCTCCTCGGTCGCTGTCGCGGTGGTTCTAGCCCGGCGGGAAGGGGGCGGCAATCGGGGGCGGTCAGAGGTGCAGGTCCGGGTCCATCCGCTGGTGAAGAATGCGGATGACGATGACGTCGCCCTCGGATCGGCGGTGGTAGATGACATGGCGTCCCGACAGGGTCCGGCAGAGGCCGGGGCCCAGATGCTCCGCCGGGCGGGACAGACGCGGGTCGCCGGTCAGGGCGGTACACCGGTCCTTCAGCGCCGTCAGATACGTCACGGCCTGTTCAGCGCCCCAGCGATCGACGGTTGTGTCCCAGATCTTTTCGAGATCGCGCCGCGCGGCAGGCGTGAAGCGCAGCGCCACGCGGTCTCAGCGCCCGGACTTTTCGGCAAGCCACGCCTCGAAGTCGAACTCCTCGGCCGGACCCGAGGCGTCGCCCTCGGCAAGGGCGCTCCGCAGGGTGTCGAGACGGGTCTCGTGGTCCTCGAGCAACCGCAGTCCGGCGCGGACCACGTCGCTGGCACTCGCATAGCGCCCGCTCTCGACGCGCTCGTCGATGAAACCGGTGAAGTGGTCGCCAAGCGAAACGGACGTGTTGCGGGGCATGCGATCCTCCCTGCGACAAGGATACCAAATCCTGGTAGCAGGTCAAACCGCGGACAAGGCGTGAAACGAAAAACGCCCCCGGCAGTGCGGGGGCGTCCTGAACCGTGGCGAGAGCAGCCGGGCTTACTTGGTGACCGGGCCGATCATCATGACCATCTGGCGGCCTTCGAGCTTGGGCATGTTCTCGATCTTGCCGAGGCCCTCGACATCCGCCGCGACCCGGTGCAGCAGTTCCATCCCGAGGTTCTGGTGCGCCATCTCGCGGCCGCGGAACCGGAGGGTGACCTTCACCTTGTCCCCGCCTTCGAGGAACTTGGTCACGCTGCGCATCTTCACATCGTAGTCATGGGTGTCGGTGTTCGGGCGGAACTTGACCTCCTTGATCTCGATGATCTTCTGCTTCTTGCGGGCCTCCGCCTCTTTCTTCTGCGTTTCGTACTTGAACTTGCCGAAGTCCATGATCTTGCAGACCGGGGGGGTGGCGTTGGGGGAAATCTCGACGAGATCGAGCCCCACCTCCTCGGCCATGCGCATGGCATCGCGGGGGTGGACAACGCCGAGGTTCTCACCTTCGGCACCGATCAGGCGGATTTCAGGGGCACGGATGCGATCATTGACACGGGGGCCAGTGTCGCGCGTCGGCGGCGCATTGTGGGGTCTGCGGGCTATGGGTCGGTTCCTTCAATGGTTGTCGAACTTTGAGGGCTGAAAATACAGGCAGTTCCCGGGGCGTTCAAGCGGTGTCTCGCCGGGCGGGCGGACCTGTTGCACAAGGGCTTGTTGCAGCGCAGCGC
>JAUHZL010000116.1 GCA_030425945.1 Alphaproteobacteria bacterium
GATCTACGCCGAGGGCCAGCGCCGCTATGTCGAGAGCCTGAGCGCCTATGCCCGGCAGTTCCTCGACATGATGCAGAAGCCGGACGTGGACCACATCAGCGGTCTCAGCCCGGCGATCAGCATCGAGCAGAAGACGACCTCGAAGAACCCGCGCTCGACCGTCGGCACGGTGACCGAGATCTACGACTACATGCGCCTGCTGTTCGCGCGGGTCGGCACGCCGCATTCGCCCGCGACCGGCCTGCCGATCGAGGCGCAGCAGGTGCAGGACATGGTCGACCGCGTCATGGCGATGGAGGAGGGCACGCGCGGCTACCTGCTGGCCCCCATCGTGCGCGACCGCAAGGGCGAGTACCGCAAGGAGATGCTGGAGCTGCGCAAGCAGGGCTTCCAGCGCGTCAAGGTGGACGGGGCGTTCCATGACCTCGACGATCCGCCGACGCTCGACAAGAAATTCCGCCACGACATCGACGTGGTCGTGGACCGGATCGTGGTGCGGTCGGGGATCGAGACGCGGCTGGCCGACAGTTTCCGCACCGCGCTCGACCTCGCCGACGGCATCGCGATCCTCGAGACCGCGCCCGCGCCTGCCGAGGACGGCACCACGCCCGATCCCGAGCGCATCACCTTCTCCGAGAAGTTCGCCTGCCCGGTCTCGGGCTTCACCATCCCCGAGATCGAACCGCGCCTCTTCTCGTTCAACGCGCCGTTCGGGGCCTGTCCGGCCTGCGACGGCCTCGGGGTCGAGCTGTTCTTCGACGAGCGCCTCGTGGTGCCGGACCAGACGCTGAGCCTGCCCAAGGGTGCGCTGGCGCCGTGGAACAAGGGCAAGTCGCCCTATTTCCTGCAAACCATCGACGCCATCGCCCGGCATTACGAGTTCGACAAGCGCCTGCCGTGGAAGGACCTGCCCGCCCATGTGCAGCAGGTCATGCTGCACGGCTCGGGCGAGGACGAGATCGCCTTCCGCTATGACGAGGGCGGCCGCGTCTACCAGGTCACGCGCGTCTTCGAGGGCGTGATCCCGAACATGGAACGGCGCTACCGCGAGACCGACTCGAACTGGGTCCGCGAGGAGTTCGAGCGCTTCCAGAACAACCGCCCCTGCGGCAGTTGCGAGGGCTACCGCCTGCGGCCCGAGGCGCTGGCGGTCAAGATCGCCGGCCTGCATGTCGGGCAGGTGGTCGAGATGTCGATCCGCGAGGCGCTCGCCTGGTGCGAAACCGTGCCCGAACGCCTGACCGCGCAGAAGAACGAGATCGCCCGCGCCATTCTCAAGGAGATCCGCGAGCGGCTCGGGTTCCTCGTCAACGTCGGGCTCGACTACCTGACCCTCAGCCGGGCCGCGGGGACGCTGTCGGGCGGCGAGAGCCAGCGCATCCGGCTCGCCAGCCAGATCGGCAGCGGGCTGACCGGCGTGCTCTACGTGCTCGACGAGCCGTCCATCGGCCTTCACCAGCGCGACAACGACCGCCTGCTGACCACGCTCAAGAACCTGCGCGACCAGGGCAACACCGTGCTGGTGGTCGAGCATGACGAGGAAGCGATCCGCGAGGCGGATTACGTCTTCGACATCGGCCCCGGCGCCGGGGTGCATGGCGGGCAGGTGGTGGCGCATGGCGTGCCCGGCGACCTCGCGAAGAACCCGGCCAGCGTGACCGGCGATTACCTCGCCGGGCGGCGCGAGATCGCCGTGCCCGCCGAACGGCGCAAGGGCAACAAGAAGAAGCTGAGCGTTGTCAACGCGGTGGGCAACAACCTTAAATCCGTGACGGTGGACTTCCCGCTGGGCAAGTTCGTCTGCGTCACCGGCGTCTCGGGCGGCGGCAAGTCCACCCTGACCATCGAGACCCTGTTCAAGACCGCCTCGATGCGGCTGAACGGGGCGCGGCAGACGCCGGCCCCCTGCGAGACGATCAAGGGGCTGGAGCATCTCGACAAGGTCATCGACATCGACCAGCGCCCGATCGGGCGCACGCCGCGCTCGAACCCCGCGACCTATACCGGGGCCTTCACGCCGATCCGCGACTGGTTCGCCGGCCTGCCGGAGGCCAAGGCGCGCGGCTACAAGCCCGGCCGCTTCAGCTTCAACGTGAAGGGCGGCCGCTGCGAGGCCTGCCAGGGCGACGGCGTCATCAAGATCGAGATGCACTTCCTGCCGGACGTCTACGTCGAATGCGAGACCTGCAAGGGCAAGCGCTACAATCGCGAGACGCTGGAGGTCACGTTCAAGGGCAGGTCCATCGCGGATGTGCTTGATATGACGGTGGAAGACGCGCAGGAGTTCTTCGCCGCCGTGCCCGCGATCCGCGAGAAGATGGACGCGCTGATGCGGGTCGGCCTCGGCTATATCAAGGTCGGCCAGCAGGCGACCACGCTCTCGGGGGGCGAGGCGCAGCGCGTCAAGCTGTCCAAGGAACTGGCGAAACGCTCGACCGGCCGGACGCTCTACATCCTCGACGAGCCCACGACGGGGCTGCATTTCGAGGACGTCCGCAAGCTGCTCGAAGTGCTGCACGAGCTGGTCGAGCAGGGCAACACCGTCGTGGTGATCGAGCACAATCTCGACGTCATCAAGACCGCCGACTGGCTGATCGACATCGGCCCCGAAGGCGGCGACGGCGGCGGGACGGTGGTGGCCACCGGCACCCCCGAGGAGGTCGCGCTGGTCGAGGCCAGCCACACCGGACGCTACCTGAAGCCGATGCTGACCCCGAAGAAGCGGGTGGCGGCGGAGTAGCGGCTCAGCCCCCCTTCACCGGCTGATAGGCGAGCGGGCGTTTCGCCATGCCCTCCATCAGCCGCCGGGTGGCGAGCTTCATGACATAGAGCCCGAAGGCCGGGTTCTGGTAGTAGAGCTTGAGGAAGGTCTCCTCGTTGATCCGCGCGATCTCGCAGGGGCCGATGCAGCGGGCCGAGACGGTCCGCTCTCGCGCATCCGTGAAGAAGGCGATCTCGCCGAAGATCTCGTCCGGGCCAAGCTCGACGTTGATCTCTTCCAGCAGCACCCGGCCGGATTTCAGCAGGTAGAGGTGGTCGGGCGGATCGCCCTTTGCGAAGACCGGTTCTCCTGCCCCGTAGCGGGTGATCGACAGGTAGGGGCCGAGGATCTCCAGCGCGCTCCGGTCGGCGCTGACCGCCTTCAGGTCCCGCCGCGTGCGCAGGATTTCCCAGAGCCGGTACAGGTTGAACGGTAGCAGCACCACGTGCAGGGCCAGCGTCGGCACGATGCCCGCGAAGATCGAGTAGGCGATGAAGAACAGGTTGGCCCCGATGCCGGCGATCCGCAGCGGCAGCATCGTCCGCATGCCGTAGGCGAGGAGCGTGAAGCCCGCCGCGATCCAGCCGAGCAGGTCGATCCAACTCACAGGTCGTCTCCTCTCCCATGACGCCCGAGTCTTTGCGCGATCCTCGCGCCTTGGCAAGGCGCTGCCGCTTCCCCCGCGGCGGGGCGCGGGCTAGGCTGCGCGGGTCGTCGTGGAAAGGGTCCGGTCATGTCGCGTCACCCCGTTGTCGGTCTGGCCCTCGGTTCCGGCGGGGCGCGGGGCTGGTGCCACATCGGCGTGCTGCGCGAACTCGAGGCGCTCGGCGTGCGGCCGCAGGTCATCGCGGGCTGTTCGATGGGCGCGCTGGTCGGGGCCTTCGCGGCCGCCGGCAAGCTGGACGCGGTCACGGACTGGGCGCTGTCCCTGACCCCGGCCGGGCTGGCGCGGCTGCTCGACCCGCGCCTGCGCGGCGGCGGGCTGGTCTTCGGCAAGGCGATCCTCGACCAGATGCAGGCACTCGGCCTGCCGGAGGCGTTCGACGGCCTGTCGCTGCCGTTCCTCGCGGTCGCCACCGACCTGACCTCCGGCCGCGAGCTTTGGCTCAGGTCGGGCGACCTGCACGGGGCCGTCCGGGCCTCGGTGGCGATCCCGGGCGTGATCGCGCCGCACTGCCTCGACGGGCGCTGGTTGGTGGACGGGGGGCTGACCGACCCGGTGCCGGTCAGCGGGGCGCGCGCGCTCGGCGCGGAGGTGGTGATCGCCGTGAACCCGAACGCGCGGATGCTGGGCACCTTCTGGACCCCGGAGGATCCGGAGGACGGGGCAGGGACCGGCTTCCTGGCCGAGGGGCTGGCCCGGCTGCCCGAGGGTCTGCGCGGCGCGCTGCGCGGCCTGACCCCGGGCGAGGACCCCGGCCCGGACGCGCCCGACTACTTCGAGGTCGTCAACGCGTCGATCGACATCCTGACCGACCGGGTGCGCCGGGCGCGGCTGGCGGGCGACCCGCCGCAGGTGCTGCTGGATGCCCGGCTCGAAGAGATGTCGGTGCTGGAAATGCACCGGGCCGAAGACGCCATCGCCGAGGGACGCCGCATGGTCCGCGCGTCGGCTGAGGCCATCACGCGGGCCTGCGGCCTCTGAACCGACCTATTTGTGGTCGCCGCTGGCGATCTGGTTGGCGAAGTCGTGGTTCACGTCGCGGTGGCCTTCCTCGTCGGCCCGGATCACCAGCACCACGTCGCGCAGCCGCGCATCGTCCGGCAGGTTCCAGTAATCCTTCGCGATCTGCGGGGCCGGGACGTTCTCGATCCGGCCCGCGTCGATCTCGGCGAGGTAATGCGTGTAGCTGACCACGGCTTCTTCCTCGAGGTAGCCGACGATCCGGTGCGCGGTCCGCGGCGCGAAGAGGTAGAGCCAGAAGTAGACGTTGTAGAACACCGCCTGCGTGGTCATGATGATCAGCCGTTCCAGGCGGCTCGGCTCGGCGATCTGGATGAAGGTCATCAGGTGCATCCGCTCGTTGTCGGCCTCGTCGATCAGCACCTTGATCCAGCCCCGGTCGTCCCGGATGTGGCGCAGCGCCTTGAGGTGCTGGAGCAGTCCGCCGACCATGCCCGGCACGGCGGCGACGGTTTCCAGCACCACCGCCCGGTGGCCGTAGCGCTTGGCGAAGAAGCTGTCGGCCACGACGCGCATCGCTTTCACGACGCGCAGGGCGATCCGGTCATGGATGTCACGCGGGGCATGGTGCGCGGTCACCGGCGGGGCGACAGGCGGGAACGGGTGGTCCTGTTTCATGGCGATCTCCCGAAATGCTATGCCGCATATCTAGGATTGCGCCGCGCCGCGGCACGGGCCCTCCGCTGCGGCATAGTGCGCGGGCCCGGAACGCAGAACGCCGCCCCCGGGCGGGGGCGGCGTTGCAGGTGTCCCAGGTCCCGTTGCCGGGGATCAGCGGTTCTCGACCTCGACATAGTCGCGGGCGGTCGCGCCGGAGTAGAGCTGGCGCGGACGGCCGATCTTCTGGACCGGGTCCACGATCATCTCTTTCCACTGGCTGACCCAGCCGACGGTGCGCGAGACCGCGAAGATCGGGGTGAACATCGAGGTGGGGAAGCCCATCGCCTCGAGGATGATGCCCGAGTAGAAGTCCACGTTCGGGAACAGCTTCTTCTCGGCGAAGTAGCTGTCCTGCAGCGCGATGCGCTCCAGTTCCTTGGCGACCTGCAGCAGGGGGTTGTCCTCGACGCCGAGCAGGTCGAGCACCTCGTCGGCCGACTGCTTCATCACGGTCGCCCGCGGATCGAAGTTCTTGTAGACCCGGTGGCCGAAGCCCATCAGGCGGAACGGGTCGTCCTTGTCCTTCGCCCGCGCGATGAACTCGGGGATGCGGTCGACGGTGCCGATTTCCTTCAGCATCTCGAGGCAGGCCTGGTTCGCGCCGCCGTGGGCCGGTCCCCAGAGGCAGGCGATGCCGGCCGCGATGCAGGCGAACGGGTTGGCGCCCGACGACGAGGCGAGGCGCACGGTCGAGGTGGACGCGTTCTGCTCGTGGTCGGCGTGCAGGGTGAAGATCCGGTCCATCGCGCGGCTCAGGATCGGGTTCACCACGTATTCCTCGCAGGGCACCGCGAAGCACATGCGCAGGAAGTTCGACGCGTAGTCGAGGTCGTTGCGCGGATAGACGAAGGGCTGACCCACCGAGTACTTGTAGGCCCAGGCCGCGATCGTCGGCATCTTGGCGATCAGGCGGATCGAGGCGACCTCGCGCTGCCAGGCGTCGTTGATGTCGGTCGAGTCGTGGTAGAACGCCGACATCGCGCCGACCACGCCGACCATGACGGCCATCGGGTGCGCGTCGCGGCGGAAGCCGCGGAAGAAGTTCATCATCTGCTCGTGCAGCATCGTGTGCCGCGTCACGCGGGTCTCGAAGTCCTCGAGCTGCGCGGCCGAGGGCAGTTCCCCGTAGAGCAGCAGGTAGCAGACCTCGAGGTAGTGCGACTTCTCCGCGAGCTGGTCGATCGGGTAGCCCCGGTGCAGCAGTTCGCCCTTGTCGCCGTCGATGTAGGTGATGGTCGACTCGCAGGCGGCCGTCGAGGTGAAGCCCGGATCGTAAGTGAAGACACCGCCTTCCGCGTAGAGCTTGCGGATGTCGATCACGTCCGGACCGACGGTCCCCGCGTGCATCGGCAGTTCGATGGTCTTGTCATCGAAACTCAGCGTGGCCTTCTTGTTGCTCATCACCATGAGGGTCCCTCTGTCTCGGGCCGCGCCGGGGCCCGGCAGCGGTCGTGTGGCCGGCCGGGTGGCCGTTCTCGGAACGGACCGGCCGACAGGATCACCCGCCGGTCGGTCCCTGGCCCGCTTCCTCAAGCCGCGCGATGGTCTCATCGCGGCCGAGCACGAGCATCATGTCAAACACGCTGGGCGAGACGGAGCGCCCCGCCAATGCGGCACGAAGCGGCTGCGCCAGTTTGCCCATCTTGAGGCCGCGGGCCTCGGCTTGGGTGGCGACGAGTTCCTCCAGCGCCTCGCGCGTCCAGCTAGCAGTTTGCAGGTGCGGCGTCAATTCTGCCAGTATACCACGGGATACCGGATCGAGGGCCTTCTCGGACTTCTCGTCCGGCACAATCGGGCGCGGCGACAAAACAAAATAAGCCTTTTCAAGCAGTTCGGGAAACGATCTTGCCCGGTCTTTGAGGCAATACATCGCACGCCCCAGCCCGTCGTGCTGCGCCTGCGACAAAGGGGCCTGCCCGGTGGCTGCGAGAAAGCCGGTGATTTCCTCGACCAGCGCCGCATCCTGCATCATCGCGATGTGCTGGCCCGCGACATGGTCGAGTTTCTTGAAGTCGAGCCGCGCGGGCGACCGGCCGATCCCCGACAGGTCGAACCACTCCAGCGCCTGCGCGTCGGTGAACACCTCGTCGTCGCCGTGGCTCCAGCCGAGCCGGGCGAGGTAGTTGCGCATTGCCTGCGCCGGGTAGCCCAGCTTCTGGTATTCCTCGACCCCGACCGCGCCGTGGCGCTTCGACAGCTTCTTGCCGTCCTCGCCGTGGATCAGCGGGATATGCGCCATCACCGGCACCGGCCAGCCCATGGCGTGGTAGATCTGCGCCTGCCGCGCGGCGTTGTTCAGGTGGTCGTCGCCCCGGATGACGTGGGTCACGCCCATGTCGTGGTCATCGACGACGACCGCCAGCATGTAGGTCGGCGTCCCGTCCGAGCGCAGCAGCACCATGTCGTCGAGCTGGTCGTTGCGCACCGTGACCGTGCCCTGCACCGCATCCTCGGTCACCGTCGCGCCCTCGCGCGGGGCCTTCAGGCGGATGACATAGGGCGCATCGGGATGGCTGGCGGGATCGGCGTCGCGCCACGGGCTCTGGTAGAGGGTCGAGCGGCCCTCGGCGCGGGCGGCCTCGCGGAACACCTCGATCTCGTCCTGGGTGGCGAAGCACTTGTAGGCGGTGCCGTTCTCCAGCATCGCGCGGGCCACCTCGGCGTGGCGCGGCGCGCGCTCGAACTGGCTGATCGGCTCGCCGTCCCAGTCGAGCCCGAGCCAGCGCAGACCCCGGAAGATCGCCTCGGTCGCCTCGGGGGTCGAGCGCGCCCGGTCGGTGTCCTCGATCCGCAGCAGGAACCTGCCGCCGCGCCCGCGCGCGTAGAGCCAGTTGAAGAGCGCCGTGCGGCCGCCGCCGATATGCAGGTAGCCGGTCGGCGAGGGCGCGAAACGGGTAACGATCTGGGCGGGCGCGTCGGCCATCGGGAAGCCCCTTTCCGGGTCGGATTAACCCTCTGGAAACCATGCTCGGTGAGCGTTGCCGGGTGTCTAGGCAATCGCGCTTCCGAGAACAAGCCACGCGCCTGCTGCGCGGACCGCCGGTCTCGCGCCGCGCGCTGTTCCCGTGGCTGGCGGTCGCCTTCGGCGCGGGGGCGGCGGT
>JAUHZL010000117.1 GCA_030425945.1 Alphaproteobacteria bacterium
GGCGCCTGCATCCACGGGCGGTGGTTGGCGTTGCGCCAGCGCGCCATCTCGAAGACGCGGGTCTTGTAGAGGTCCTTGATCGGATTGTAGCCGCCCGCCATGTCGCCGTAGATCGTGGCATAGCCGACCGCGACCTCGGACTTGTTGCCGGTGGTCAGCAGCATCTCCCCGAACTTGTTCGACAGCGCCATCAGCAGCACACCGCGCAGGCGGGACTGGATGTTCTCCTCGGTCAGGTCGGGCGTGGTGCCGGCGAAGAGCGGCGCAAGTGCCTCGGTCACCGCCGCCTGCGGGCCGCTGATCGGCAGCGTGTCGAGCCGGGTGCCGAGCGCCCAGGCGCAAAGCGCGGCGTCCTCCAGCGAATGGTCCGAGGTATAGGCCGACGGCAGCATCACCGTGCGCACGTTCGCCGGGCCGATGGCGTCGGCGGCGACGGCCGCGACAAGGGCCGAGTCGATGCCCCCCGACAGACCCAGCAGCGCCTTTCCGAACCCGGCCTTGCCCATGTAGTCGCGCAGCGACAGGACCATCGCGCGGTAGTCCTGTTCCCACGCATCGGGATGGCTCTCGCGCACCCCGGTCCGCGCGCGCCAGCCCTCGGCGGTGCGGTCGAAGTCCACGTGGGTCAGCAGGCTGTCGAAGACCGGCATCTGCACCGCCAGCGCACCGCCGGGGTTCAGCACGAAGCTGCCGCCGTCGAACACCTGGTCGTCCTGCCCGCCCGTCATGTTGAGATAGACCAGCGGCAGCCCGGTCTCGACCACCCGGGAGACCATCAGCGACAGGCGCTGGCCGAACTTGTCGCGATGATAGGGCGAGCCGTTCGGCACCAGGAGGATCTCGGCCCCGGTCTCGGCCAGGGTTTCGGTCACGTCGGGGAACCAGGCATCCTCGCAGATCGGCGAGCCGATCCGCACCGGCCCGACCCGGTAGGGCCCCGAGATCGCGCCGGGCGCATAAAGCCGCTTCTCGTCGAAGACCCCGTAGTTCGGCAGGTGGTGCTTGTGCGCCAGCGCCACGATCCGGCCGCCCGACAGCACGGCATAGGCGTTGGTCAGCCGGTCGCCCTCGCGCCACGGCAAGCCGACGCCGATCGCCGGCCCCTCGGCGCAGTCCGCGGCCAGCGCCTGCACCGCCGCCATGGCCGCCTCCGCGAAGGCGGGCTTCATCACGAGATCCTGCGTCTGGTAGCCGGTCAGGAACATCTCGGGCAGGGCGAGCATGTCCGATCCGGCCGCCTTTGCTTCCGCCCAGGCGCTGCGCGCGGCGTCGGCGTTGGCTGCGATCGCGCCCACCGTGGGGTTCAGCTGGCCGAGGCTCAGGCGGAAGGTGTCTTGCATCGGGGACCCTCTTCAGTCGCGCGCTATCTAGCAGACTGGCAGGGAAGGGAAAGGACCGGGCGCAGCGGCCCTGCAACCTTGTCCGTGCGCGGTCGCTCGGGTAGCCTGCCCCCCGACACCGCCGGACCAGCCCCGGCAGAGGAGAGCAGATCGTGAGCATCTTTCTGAACGGGACCCGTGCGGGCCTCGCGGCGGTCATGTCGCTGGCCCTTGCCTCGGGCGTCTGGGCGCAGGGCGCCGTGACCACCAAGCAGTTCGACGACGGCGGCATCTACGAAGGCACGTTCCGCAACGGCAAGCAGCACGGGCGCGGCACCTACAAGCTGCCGAACGGGTACGAGTACTCGGGCGAGTGGGTCGACGGCGAAATCCAGGGTCAGGGCACCGCCCGCTTCCCGAACGGCTCGGTCTATGTCGGCCAGTTCGTGCGCGGCAAGCCGGAGGGCCAGGGCGAGATCGTCTTCGGCGACGGCGCAACTTACGAGGGCGACTGGGACGACGGCCGGATGACCGGTCAGGGCACCGCGCAATACGTGGACGGCTCGGTCTACCAGGGCGGGTTCCTGAACGCCCGTCATCACGGGCAGGGCGTGCTCCAGCGCACGGACGGCTATGTCTATGACGGCGACTGGGTGAACGGGGTCGAGGAAGGCAATGCCACGATCACCTATCCGGACGGCTCGGTCTACGAAGGCACGATGGTCGCGGGCCAGCGCAGCGGCGAGGGCCGGATCACCATGCCCGACGGCCTGATCTACGTCGGGCAATGGGCCGACGGGCAGTTCGACGGCACCGGCAAGCTGACCCAGCCGACCGGGGATGTCTACGAGGGCACGCTGCGCGCTGGCCTGCGCGAAGGCACCGGCAAGATGGTCTATGCCTCGGGCTACGTCTACGAAGGCACCTTCCTCAACGACAAGCGCGACGGGGAAGGCCGGTTCGAGGGGCCGGACGGGTTCCTCTATGTCGGCGAGTGGAGCGACGGGGAAATGGCCGGGCAGGGCCGGATCACCTATCCCGACGGCTCGGTCTACGAGGGTCAGTTCGCGGGCGGCGTGGCGCATGGCCAGGGCACCATCACCTACCCCGACGGGTCGACCTATGTCGGCGACTGGGTCAACGGCGTGATCGAGGGCAAGGGCGTCGCCACCTACGCCAACGGCATCGTCTACGAGGGCGAGTTCCTCAACGCCCGGACGCACGGGCAGGGCAAGATGACCTACAGCGACGGCTACGTCTACGAGGGCCAGTGGGACCAGGGCCAGCGCAGCGGGCAAGGCGTCGCTACCTACCCCGACGGCACGGTCTATCGCGGCGAGTTCAACGCCGGTCTGCGCGAGGGGATCGGGTCGATCACGATGGCGGACGGCTTCACCTATACGGGCCAGTGGAAGGGCGGCGAGATCGACGGACCCGGCACCGCGACCTATGCCAACGGCGACGTCTACGAGGGCATGTTCAAGGCCGGCAAGCGGGACGGCACCGGCACCATGCGCTATGCCTCGGGCGAGGTCGAAGAGGGCACCTGGGACGAGAACCGCTACGTCGGCCCGGCGGGCGAGGGCACCGGCAACGACGGCTGAGGGCGCCTTCAGACCGTCTCGCCCGCGTCGAGCCGCTTCAGCCAGCGCGCCGCGTCCCTGAGCACGGCGTCGCGCCGCTCGGCGTCCATCCGCTCCCACGTGCGGTACATCTGCGCCATGCGCGGGTTCGGCGCGAAGCGGTCGCGGTGCCGGATCAGGAAGTCCCAGTAGAGCAGGTTGAACGGGCAGGCCTTGTCGCCGGTCTTGGCGCGCACCGAGTAGCTGCACTGTCCGCAATGGTCCGACATCCGGTCGATGTAGGCGCCCGAGCTGACATAGGGCTTCGACGCGATGATCCCGCCATCCGCGAACTGGCTCATGCCGACGGTGTTCGGCGCCTCGACCCATTCATAGGCGTCGGCATAGACCGCGAGATACCATTCGTGCAGCTCGGTCGGATCGACCCCGGCCAGCAGGGCGAAGTTGCCGGTGACCATCAGCCGCTGGATGTGGTGGGCATAGGCCTCGTCGGCGGTCTGGGCGACGGCCTGCGCCACGCAGCGCATCCGGGTCGGCGCGCCCCAGTAGAAGGCAGGCAGCGGGCGATGATGACCGAGCGCGTTGCGCGACGCGTAGTCGGGTCCTTCGAGGAAGTAGATCCCGCGCACGTACTCGCGCCAGCCGATGATCTGGCGGATGAAGCCCTCGACGGCGTTCAGCGGCGCATGGCCCGCCTGCCACGCGCGTTCCGCTGCGCGGCAGACCTGAAGCGGGTCCAGCAGCCCGGCATTCAGGTAGAAGCTGACCAGCCCGTGATAGAGAAACCGGTGCCCGTCGAGCATCGCGTCCTGGTAGTCGCCGAAGCGCGGCAGGGCGGTTTCGATGAAATCGTCGAGGGCCGCTTCGGCCCCCTCGGCATCGGTCGCGAACCAGAACGGGCGCAGACGACCGAAGTTCGAGGGGAACGCCCGTTCGACGAGGTCCAGCACTTCGTCCGTCACGGGGTCGGGATCGAAGCGGCGCGGCACCCGGTCCACGCTGTCGGGCGCGGGCTTGCGGTTGTCGTGGTCGAAGTTCCACTGCCCGCCGACGGGCTGGTCGCCGTCCATCAGCAGGCCCGTGCGGCGGCGCATCTCGCGGTAGAAGTACTCCATGCGCAGTGCCTTGCGGCCCTTGGCCCAGTCCTCGAACCGGGCGTGGCTGGCGAGGAACCGGGTATCCTCCAGCAGCGTGACCGGCAGCGGCATGTCCTGCAACAGCCGGATCAGCCGCCATTCGCCGGGCTCGGTCGCCAGCACCTCGGTCGCGCCGGTTGCCTCGGCGGCGCGCAGCAGTTCGCCGGGAATGGACCCGGCGTTGGCGGGGTCGTCGTAGGCCGTGTAGCGCACGGCCCAGCCGTCCTCGCGCAGCCGGGCGGCGAACTTGCGCATCGCGGTGAAGAGGAAGGCGATCTTCTTCGGGTGGTGACGAACGTAGCTGGCTTCGTCCCGCACCTCGGCCATCACCACGATGTCGCGGTCCCGGTCGGCGGCGGCCAGCGCGGCCATGCCCGGGGACAACTGGTCGCCGAGCACGAGGATCAGACGCGCGGTGCTCACCACGGCACCCGCTTGCCCTGACCGTCGAAGAACCCGCCGGTTTCGGACGGACCCAGCCCGTCGAGCACGCCGAGCAGGTTGGCGGCGGCCGCGTCCGGGGCGATGGCGGGGTGGCGGCCGAGGTACTTCTCGGTGAACCGGGTCGCCACGGTGCCGGGATGAAGGGCAACGACAACCGCCTGCGGATGAGTGCGGGCAATCTCGATCGCGGCGGTGTGGATCAGCTGGTTCAGGGCGGCCTTGGCGGTGCGGTAGGCATACCAGCCGCCGTAGCCGTTGTCGCCGATCGACCCGACGCGGGCCGAGAGCGCCGCGAAGGCGCAGCGCCGGTCGCGGGGCATCAGCCGCAGCGCGTGCTTCAGCACGAGGATCGGCCCCATCGCGTTCAGGTCGAACTGGGCGCGCAGGGCCTCGGGTGTCACCTGCCGCAGGGCCTTTTCCGGGGTGGCCCCGCCGATTTCCAGCGCCCCTGTCGTCACGAGGATGCGGTCATAGGGTCCGTCCAGCCGTTCGAGCGCGGCGGCGACCGAGCCCTCGTCGGTCACGTCGAGCCCGTCCGTGCGGCGGGACAGGGTCGTGACGGCCTCGCCGCGCGCGCGCAGGGTCGCGGCCAGCGCGGCGCCGATGCCGCCGCTCGCGCCGATGATCAGGGTGGACATGGGGGCTGCTCCCTCGGTTCGCCCGTCAGCTATGCGGGCATGGGCACAAGTCAAATCTGCTTTTCTTTCGGGGCGCGGGGTGTATAACCGGGCACATGAACAAGCCGCTGCATATCGCACGTCCGCGCGCCCTGGGCGCCCTGCTTCTTCTCCTTAGCCGCCTCTGAGCGTGCCTGTCGGCGCGACCGCTCAGAGGGTTCATTCGCGCCAAGTCACCCAGAACACCGGCTAGACCACAGAGACTTCCCATGACCGACAAGACCGAACAGGACCGCGTCCTGATTTTCGACACCACGCTCCGTGACGGCGAACAGTCGCCGGGCGCGACGATGACCCATGCCGAGAAGCTCGAGATCGCAGCCCTGCTCGACGAGATGGGCGTGGACATCATCGAGGCGGGGTTCCCGATTGCCTCGGAGGGCGACTTCGAGGCAGTGAAGGCCATCGCCCAGCAATCGCAGAACGCGGTGATCTGCGGCCTCGCCCGGGCGCAGCTGCCCGATATCGACCGCTGCTGGGAGGCCGTGCGCCACGCGAAGCGCCCGCGCATCCACACCTTCATCGGCACCTCGCCGCTGCACCGGGCCATTCCGAACCTGAGCCAGGACGAAATGGCCGAGCGGATCCACCAGACCGTGACCCATGCCCGGAACCTCTGCGACAACGTGCAGTGGTCGCCGATGGACGCCACCCGGACCGAGCATGACTACCTCTGCCGCGTCGTCGAGATCGCGATCAAGGCCGGGGCGACCACGATCAACATCCCCGACACCGTCGGCTATACCGCGCCGCGCGAAAGCGCCGACCTGATCCGGATGCTGAAGGAGCGCGTGCCGGGGGCGGACGACATCGTCTTCGCGACGCACTGCCACAACGACCTCGGCATGGCGACGGCGAACGCGCTGGCGGCCGTCGAAGCGGGCGCGCGCCAGATCGAGTGCACCATCAACGGCCTCGGCGAGCGCGCGGGCAACACCGCCCTCGAAGAAGTCGTGATGGCGCTGAAGGTCCGCAACGACATCATGCCCTACCGCACCGGCGTCGACACCACGAAGATCATCCACATCTCGCGCCGCGTGGCGGCCGTCTCGGGCTTCCCGGTCCAGTTCAACAAGGCGATCGTCGGCAAGAATGCCTTCGCGCACGAGTCGGGCATCCACCAGGACGGGATGCTGAAGAACGCCGAGACCTTCGAGATCATGCGGCCCTCCGATATCGGTCTGAAAGAGACCAATCTCGTGATGGGCAAGCACTCGGGGCGCGCCGCACTCCGGGCCAAGCTGAAGGACCTCGGCTACGATCTGGCCGACAACCAGCTCAAGGACGTGTTCGTGCGGTTCAAGGCGCTCGCCGACCGCAAGAAGGAAGTCTACGACGATGACCTGATCGCGCTGATGCGCGACACCGCCTCGGACCCCGACGGCGACCGCATCCGCGTCAAGTTCCTGCGGGTGATCTGCGGCACCGAGGCGCCGCAGTCCGCCGACCTGACCCTGACCATCGACGGCGAGGATCACCAGGTCACCGCCACCGGGGACGGGCCCGTGGACGCCGCCTTCAACGCGGTCAAGAAGCTGGTGCCGCATAACGCGCGGCTGCAGCTCTACCAGGTCCACGCCGTGACCGAGGGCACCGACGCGCAGGCCACCGTCAGCGTCCGGATGGAGGAGGAAGGCCGCATCGTCACCGGGCAGTCCGCCGATACCGACACCGTAGTGGCCAGCGCGAAGGCCTATGTCCACGCGCTGAACCGCCTGCTGGTGCGGCGCGAGAAGGCCGGCACCGACGGCAAGGAAGTCAGCTACAAGGTCGTCAGCTGACCCCTGCCGGATCGCAGCATCACCGGGGCCGCCCTCAGCCGTGGGCGGCCTTGCTGTCTGACGGGGCCTCGTCCCGTTCGGTCATGCCGTAGTCGCGCAGGACCGAGGCCACGCGCAGCCGGTAGCCGTCGAACATGATGTCCCGCCCGGCGCGTTGCGCGCCCCGGTGCTGGGGCAGGTTGCGCCACGCCTCCAGCGCCGCCTCGTCCCGCCAGAAGCTGACCGACAGCAGCTTGCCGGGGGTGGTCAGGCTCTCGAACCGCTCGACCGAGATGAACCCGTCGATTCCCTCGGCCAGCGGGCGCATCTTGGCTGCCATGTCGAGATAGGGTTCCGTCTGCCCCTCGGCCGGAAACACCTCGAAAATGACGGCGATCATTCGATTCTCCCTGAACGTTTGTCACGGTGCAGCACGGAACGGCGGAAACGTGCTGATTTGTCCTGTGCCGGACCTTTACCCCGTGTTGCGTGCCAGCCATATAGGCTACCGACGTATCTTGGGGCGAGTCAAAGAACACGCTCTATATAGAGGACAGGACACAGGCATGGTTGGTGGCTTCGGTCTCTTCTCGTCTGACATGGCGATCGACCTCGGGACCGCGAACACGCTGGTCTATGTCAAGGGCAAGGGCATCATTCTGAACGAGCCCTCGGTCGTCGCCTACAACGTCAAGGACGGCAAGAAGCAAGTGCTTGCGGTGGGCGAGGACGCCAAGCTGATGCTGGGCCGAACGCCCGGCAGCATCCAGGCGATCCGTCCGATGCGCGAAGGCGTCATCGCCGACTTCGACGTGGCCGAGGAGATGATCAAGCACTTCATCCGCAAGGTCCACAAGCGCACCACCTTCACCAAGCCGAAGATCATCGTCTGCGTGCCGCACGGCGCGACCCCGGTCGAGAAGCGCGCGATCCGGCAGTCGGTGCTGGGCGCCGGCGCGCGGCGGGCGGGCCTGATCGCGGAACCCATCGCGGCGGCAATCGGGGCCGGCATGCCGATCACCGATCCGACCGGGAACATGGTCGTCGACATCGGCGGCGGCACCACCGAGGTGGCCGTCCTGTCGCTGGGCGACATCGTCTACGCCCGCTCCGTGCGGGTCGGCGGCGACCGGATGGACGAGGCGATCATCTCCTACCTGCGCCGCCAGCAGAACCTGCTGATCGGCGAGGCGACGGCCGAGCGCGTGAAGACCTCCATCGGCACGGCGCGGATGCCCGACGACGGGCGCGGTGCCTCGATGCAGATCCGCGGCCGCGA
>JAUHZL010000118.1 GCA_030425945.1 Alphaproteobacteria bacterium
AGGAATGAGGTTGTGAGACAAATTCAACTGTCTCAAAATTAATATGAGGTCCGCTCATGCGGATGCATCTCGAATTCCGGCACCTCCGCACGATCAAGGCGATCCACGACACCGGCGGCCTCGGACGCGCGGCGGATGTGCTGAACATCACCCAGTCCGCCCTCAGCCACCAGATCAAGGGGCTGGAAGAGCAGGCCGGGGTCGAGCTCTTCGTGCGCCGCTCGAAGCCGCTGAAGCTGTCCGCCGCGGGCGTCCGGCTGCTGCGCCTCGCCGAGCAGGTCCTGCCGCAGGTCGCCGCGCTGGAGGAGGAATTCGCGGGCCTGCGCTCCGGCAAGACCGGGCGGCTGCACATCGCCATCGAATGCCACGCCTGTTTCGAGTGGCTGTTCCCGGTGCTCGAAGCCTTTCGCCACAACTGGGGCGACGTCGACGTGGACATCCGTCCCGGCCTGTCCTTCGAGGCGCTGCCCGCGCTGGGCCGCGAGGAGGTCGACCTTGTCGTCTCCTCCGACCCCGACGACCTGCCCGGCGTGACCTTCGTCCCGCTCTTCGACTACGAGCCGGTCTTCCTCGCCGCCGCCAGCAACCCGCTGGCCGCCAAGCCCTTCGTCGAGGCCGAGGACTTCCGCGACCAGACGCTGCTGACCTACCCGGTGGACCGGTCGCGCCTCGATGTCTTCACCGAGCTTCTCAGCCCCGCCCGGGTCGAGCCGCGCGCGATCCGGCAGGTCGAGCTGACCGCGGTGATCCTGATGCTGGTCGCCGCCGACCGGGGCGTCGCGGTGCTGCCCGACTGGGTGCTGCGCGAAGTGCGCTCGAACGCCGATTACGTCACCCGGCCGCTGACCGCCTCGGGCAAGTCCAAGCGCCTCTATGCCGCCGTGCGCACGGACGACGTGGAAAAGCCCTACATGGCCCATGTGCTGAAGCTGATGCGCACCGAACCCGTGAAGCTGCAGCGGCGCTGAGGGGGAAGACGCATGATCGCCTATGTCACCGTCGGGGCCGACGACATGGCCGCCGCCGAGCGGTTCTATTCCGCGGTCCTCGCCCCGCTCGGCTACGCGCTCGAGCGATATCACGGCGATCTCAGCTACGTCCTGCCGCGCGCCCCGGGCCAGCCTTTCGCCCCGCCGGACCTCTACGTGAAGGCCCCGTTCGACGGCGGCCCGGCCACGGCGGGCAACGGCGCGATGGTGGCGTTCGAGGTGCCGACGCAGGCGCAGGTCCGCGCGCTCCATGCCGCGGGCCTCGCGGCGGGGGGCCATGACGCGGGCGCGCCCGGGTTCCGCGCCGCCTATGGCCCGCGCTTCTTCGTCGGCTACCTGCGCGACCCGCAGGGCAACAAGCTGGCGCTCTTCTCCGCCAACCCGGACGAGCCGGGCCGCGACGGCTGAGACCGCCGCCGCCTCAGACGAGGTTGCGGATTTCCTCGTTCGCGTGGCGCAGGCGCGTGGTCAGGCTGATGACGAGGTTCTGCAGGATCGTCGTCAGCACCTCGGGCTTCGTCTCGGCGATCTGCCGGATGCGGTCGATCGAGAACGCATAGCAGATCATCGCGCTGTCGGCATGGACGTCGGCGGTGCGCCGCCCGCCCTCGATCAGCGCCATCTCCCCGAAGCTCTGGCCCGGCCCGACCGAGGCCACCCGCCGCCGCTGGCCGTCCGCCAGCCGGACCGAGATGCTGGCCGCCCCGCTCGCCACGATGAAGAACGCGTTCGCCTCGTCACCCTCGGATACAACCCGCGCCCCCGCGTCGAACTGGAAGGACGAGATCGCCCCCTCCAGCGCCTTCAGCCCGGCCGCGTCCAGCCCCTTGAACAGGTCGATCCGCGCCAGCGCGAACCGCGTCAGGTCGGCAGTCTCGAACACGTCGGACAGCAGGTCGTTCTCCAGCGCCTCCAGCGCGCTGTCGGTGTCGGGCAGGGTGTGGACATGGCCGCTGTCCTGCGCGCCGCCCGGCAGAAGCTGCGCCACCGGATGCCCGGCCGGCACATGGGTGAAGACCAGTTCCGGCTTTCCGGCGGCAAAGCGCGCGACCGTCTCTGCGAGCAGCCGCACCGCCGCCGGGTCCGCGTCCGAGCAGCGCTTGAAATCCACGACCACCGCCATGCACTCGGGCGCCAGTTCCGACAGCCGCCGGATCAGCCGCTCGGCCGAGCCGAAGAACAGCGCGCCCTGCACCTCCAGCACCGCCACCCGGTGCCCTTCGCGCGACAGCGCCTCGGCTTCGGCCTGCGAGCGCAGCCGCTTCGAGCGCACTTCCGACACCCGGTACTCGCGCCGGATCACCGTCTGCACCGTGGTGCGGTCCGAGAAGGCGTGCAGCCCGAAGTCGCGGCTGATCGCCTTGCAGACCGCGACGCCCCGGATCGAGTTGCCGTGCGCGTCGAGCGGCGGCGAATAGACCGCGATGCCCGCCTGTCCGGGGATCACCGCGACGATGCCGCCCGCGACGCCGCTCTTCGCGGGCAGGCCCACCTCGTAGGCCCATTGCCCGGCATAGTCGTACATCCCGCAGGTCGACATCAGCGTGAGCATGTCGCGGATCTGGTCCGGGCCGAGCACCGCCTTGTCGGTCACCGGCTGGGTGCCCCGGTTCGCCAGCGTCGCCGCCATCATCGCCATGTCGGCGCAGGTGACCCGGATCGCGCATTGCTTGAAGTAAAGCTCCAGCACCTCCTCGGGCGGCGCGGTGATCATGCCCGAGTTCAGCATCATGTAGTCAATCGCCCGGTTGCGGTGCCCGGTGTCGCGCTCCGAGCGGAACACCGCCTCGTCCACGCTCAGCGGCCGCCCGGCAAGGTCCCCGAAGAAGCGCAGCAGCGCCGACAGCCGCGTCTCGGGCGTGAAGCCCGGCAGCAGTTCCGAGACCGCGATCGCGCCCGCGTTCACCATCGGGTTGAAGGGCCGGTTGTTGACGTCGTCGAGCACGATCGAGTTGAACGCCTCGCCGGTCGGCTCGACCCCGACTTGCTCCAGCACCCGCTCCACCCCGTGGGTCTTCAGCGCCAGTCCATAGGTGAACGGCTTCGACATCGACTGGATCGTGAAGGCCCGGTCCGACGCGCCCGTGGTGTAGAGCCGCCCGTCCACCGTGGCGATGGCGATGCCGAAGTCGTCCGGGTCAGCGGTGGCAAGCTCGGGGATGTAGCGCGCGACATCGCCGTCCCGCAGCGGCAGCAGCCGCGCGTGCAGCGCGTCGAGATACGTCCCGATCGGCCCGCGCCGGTCGCCCGCCGCTGCCGCCTCAGGTGCGAATGCCCCGTCCGTCATGTGGTCCCCCGTCCCGCCAGCCGCGCCACCCTAGCGGGGCGCTGACGCAACGGCAGTCCGGCGGGCCGCCGGGCCGGTCCCGAGGCGTGCAGGCGGCCGCTCCTGCCGCAGGAACGGGCAGGCCGCCCGTAAAACGGGCAGCCCTGCGACCGCGCGCGCCCCGTGACGAGGCTTGGCATCGCCCCCGCCCGCGCGTATACGCGCCGCTTGACAGACGGAGACGACGATGCAGGGCAGCGCCAACCTCAACATCATGATCAAGGCCGCCCGCAAGGCGGGCCGCAGCCTCGTGAAGGACTTCCGCGAGGTCGAGAACCTGCAGGTCTCGATGAAGGGCGCGGGCGATTTCGTCAGCCGCGCCGACCTCGCCGCCGAGAAGATCCTGAAGGAAGAGCTGCGCGGCGCGCGTCCGACCTACGGCTGGCTGGCCGAGGAGAGCGGCGCGCAGGAGGACGGCGAGGACCCGACCCGGCGCTGGATCGTCGATCCGCTCGACGGCACCACCAACTTCCTGCACGGCCTGCCGCACTGGGCGGTCTCCATCGGCCTCGAGCACAAGGGCGAGATCGTCGCGGGCGTCATCTACGACCCGGCCAAGGACGAGATGTTCTACGCCGAGAAGGGGCAGGGCGCCTGGATGAACGACAGCCTGCGCCTGCGCGTCTCGGGCCGCTCGCGGATGATCGAGACGATCTATGCCACCGGCGTGCCCTTCGCCTCGAAACCCTACCTGCCCGCCGTCCTGCAGGACTTCGCCCGCCTGCTGCCGGTCTGCGCGGGCGTGCGCCGCTGGGGCTCGGCGGCGCTCGACCTCGCCTATGTCGCGGCCGGCCGCTACGACGGCTACTGGGAGCGCGGCCTGAAACCCTGGGACATCGCCGCCGGGATCATCCTCGTGCGCGAGGCGGGCGGCTTCGTCGAACCGATCCGTCCCGAGACCCAGCGCCTGCCCGACGACGGCCACATCGTCGCGGGCAACGCCCAGGTCTTCGAGCCTTTCGCGAAGATCATCCGCGAACGCTGAGACTTATCCACAATTTCGCCTCAACTATCCGTTTGAATAGCCGGATCGGCAATTTTTCTGCCATCCGGAGGGACCTTTGCGGATACGGGCATTCCTGAAGAACGACCGCGGCGCGGTCACCGTGGATCACGTCGTGCTGACCGGCGGCCTCGTCGGGCTCGGCATCGCCACGCTCCTCGTGGTGTCCGGCGGCATCGCCGATCTCTCGCGCGACATCGCCCGCCAACTGACGGAGCAGCGCATCAGCGACAGCTTCCGCAGCCTCGTCGAGCAGGTCTGCCGCGACGGCGGCGCGGGCTTCGGTCCCGCCCCCGCCGGCCCGACCGGCGAGACGTGGAACGGCCTGCCGGTCAACGCGCTCCTGATCTACCAGGCCAGCGACTTCGTCGGCGGCCTGCCGACCGAGTCGGGCGCCGTGGCGGCGGGCGGCCGGGCACAGACGCTCACGCTCCGCGCCGACGCGCGGCCCGCGATCCTCTATCTCGCCGACGACGACGCCCTCCTGCACGAGGTGGACGACAGCCAGAAGGTCGCGCAGGACATCACCCTGAACGGCGACACCTTCGTCGCCGGATCGGATGTCAGCGCCGCCTATACCCTCAGCGACCCGGACAGCGGGATCATGCTGTCCTCGCTGCACTTCGGGAACCCGTTCAACGGCAACTGGCAGGGCCCGGTGATGGCCACCACCGCCTCGAACCCGCTCGAGCCGGGCGAGAGCTACAGCTTCAATCGCAACATCACCACGCACCAGAACGAGCAGCCCTACAGCGCCTATCTCGGCTGCGGCTGATCCTTTCGGATGTCCTCGCTATCCGAAGGGGCAGGGCCAGGGGCATCCGTATAAGTCCTTAAGTTTGCATAAGACTCTCCGGTCGACCGGGTCTATCTCCGCGTGGGGGCCACACGCGAGGAAAGACCCATGCGCCAGAGCCTGTCACGATTCCTGACCGATCAGTCCGGGGCCGTCACCGTGGACTGGACCGTCATCACCGGGGCCACCATGGTCAGCGGGCTGATGGTCAGCCTGATCATCGCCCTCGGCACCTCGGACGTGTCGCACGACACCGCCGACCTGCTGACCGGCTACAGCGACACCGACGCACCCGCGCCGCTGCCGCAGGACCTGACCGATGTCGAGCGCGCCTGCGCCCTCGGGGCCGATGCCGCCAGGGCGGCCTTCGACGCGACCGGCCGCCGGATCGAGAGCCTGCTGGTCTACCAGGCCAGCGACTTCGTCTCGGGCGTCCCGAACGAGAAGCGCAGCCTCGCCGATCTCGACAAGGGCGAGATCCTCGTGCTCCGCGAGGGCGCGACGCCGATCCGGCTGAACATGACCGACGACAACCGCCTGCTGGAAGAGCGCGCCTACAGCCAGAAGCTCGCCACCGACACCACCCTCTCGGGCAAGACCTACGAGGTCGGCGACCGCGTGTCTGCTGCCTATCACCTGTCCGCGGGCGGCCTCACCCTGACCGGCCTGCAACTGGACGCCGACCCGTCCGGACGCCAGAGCGGCCCGATGAACGCCATCGCCGTGTCCTTCCCGCTGGAGCCGGGCCGCGGCTACGCGCTCGACGGCACCACCGACGCCAACGGCGCGCCGCTCTCCTACGACGCCTACGCGGGTTGCGGCACGGTCGGGTAACGCCCGGCCGCGCGCCTCAGTCCCCGCGCCGCCGTCCGACCCGAGGGATCGAGGTGCGCCCGACCGGGTACTGCGCCTCGGGGTGGGCCGGGTGGCCATGGGTGCGGTCCCAGAACGCCGTCCCGCCGCGCGCCAGCCACAGCGGCAGCGTCAGCGCGAGGCCGACGAGGAAGCCGCCCGCATGGGCCCAGTAGGCCACCCCGCCCTCGGCCCCGAGGCTGGCGGCCCCGTTCAGCAGCTGGAAGGCGAACCACAGCCCCAGCATCAGCGCCGCGGGCACCGGCAGGATGCGGACGTAGACGATGATGAAGATCAGGATATCGACCCGCGCCTTGGGGAACATCAGCAGGTATCCCCCCATCACCGCCGCGATCGCGCCCGAGGCCCCGACCACCGGCACCCCGCTCGACGGATCGACGAGGTACTGCCCCAGCCCGGCGCCGATCCCGCCCAGCAGGTAGAAGCCCAGGAACCGCCCGTGCCCCATCTCGTCTTCGAGGTTGTCGCCGAAGATCCACAGGAACAGCATGTTGCCGCCCAGGTGCCCCAGCCCGCCGTGCAGGAACATCGACGTCACGAAGCTGTGATAGCCCTCGCCCGCGCTGATCCGCGCCGGGACCATCCCCCAGTCGAGGTAGAAGGCATAGAGCGCCCGCTCGTCCTGGAACAACGGCCAATACCCGATAAAGACGAGGATATTCACCGCCATCAGCGCCCAGGTCACGACAGGCGTGCGGCGCGAGGGGTTGTGGTCGCGGATCGGGAACATGCCCCGGATCGGAGACCGCGCCGCGTCCCGGGTCAAGCGAAAGCTTGATTTCCTGCGCCGCTGCGACAGGATTTCCGCCATGCTCCGACACGCCGCGCTGATCCTCGTGCTGACCCTGCTCGCCGCGCCCCTCGCGGCCGCCGAGACCTGCGGACCGATCCCCGACCGGACCGCGCTCGAGGACAAGCTCTTCGAGGACCTCAGCCGCACCCGGAACGCCGCCGAGGCCGCCCCGATCAACGCCATGCTCTGGGAGGTCTGGCTCGAAGCCCCCGACCGCGCCGCCGCGCAGGCCGTTACCGACGGCATGGCCGCCCGCCGCGTCGCCGATTTCGCGGCGGCCGAGGCGATCTTCTCCGATCTCATCGCCCGCTGCCCGGACTGGGCCGAGGGCTGGAACCAGCGCGCCTTCGTGCGCTTCCTCTCCGCCGACTACGGCGGCGCGATCACCGATCTGGAAGCGGCGCTCGAACGCAACCCGAGGCATGTCGGCGCGCTCTCGGGGCTCGCCCTGTCGCTGATCGGCGCGGGCCGCAACGAGGCGGGGCAGGGCGCCCTGCGCGAGGCGCTCGCGCTCAACCCTTGGCTCGCCGAACGCGCCCTGCTGGACGAGCCGCAGGGCCAGGACCTCTGATCCCGGCGCGCTGACACCTTCCCTCCGCCCCGCACCTCGCCTAGTGTCGCGCCGCAGTGCGGGCGTGGCGGAATGGTAGACGCATCGGACTTAAAATCCGTAGCCCTCCGGGGCGTGTGGGTTCGAGTCCCACCGCCCGCACCAGCCCCCCTCCCGCCGTGTCCCGTGTCGGTGCGGCGAGGCGCCGGGCAATAGGCGCCCATAGCCTTTCGGATATCCGGGAATTTCATTCGACATCCCTTTCGGCCGGGGCCGGATCGGCAACACGCCAATTCGGTCAGGCTGCCAAGCGCCGGGTCATGCCGGACACAGGACCTCCAGAATCCCTTTTGGAGTCGTTCCATGAACCCACGTTATTCACCGTGGTAAGTGTGGAAGAGCGTCGCAGGGGCTGATCGGGGCGTTGTAGCGGTACGGTGGGCGTGTTTCGCGGGATCAGGACGATAGATCGGGGCGCCTGCGGGCTGCATCACGACGTCGGAGCGTCTACAGGTCGTTTTTCAGCAGGTTGCGGGCAGGCGTTTGGGGCGTCCGAAGACGTTTGTGGTTAGCACGGCGCTGCGTACGGCGCGCTGGAGCTAGGGGTCTGCAGCCCACTGCAGGCGTGTGATCTCGGGCCAGAGGATGGCCCAGTAGCGGGCGGCCGCACTGGAGAGGGTGAGCGTCATGCGCCGGGCAGAGATGGTCAGGCGGGCCCCGGCGCGCAGAACCCGTTCCCGCAGACGACGCAGGCTCCACCCGGTTCCAGTTGCGCGCGCCATGGTGCTGCGGGCGATGTGCATGACCTGATACGCCATCAGCGAGAGGAGCAATCGGA
>JAUHZL010000119.1 GCA_030425945.1 Alphaproteobacteria bacterium
ACGACGCAATCCTCCATGCAGGGTGTCAGGCGTGGAACAACCTGATCGCCCTACCGGAAGTCATCACGTCAATCGGAACCAGAGATTGGGCGAAAGTGGGTCAATGATCGCAGCCCTTGGTATAACGCGCCCTTTCGCAGCCGGGGCGGTGCGGCGGGCAAGATGTGGTCAGGGTGTGGCGAACGCGGCGGGTTTGACGAAGATTGTCGGTCCCTTTTCGGACGCCTCGGGAAGCCGACCTTCCGCGATCGCCGGTTGGGCTGGTTGCGGGCACGGGGTGTTGCACGAGTTGGTGGCGGCGGGGCTGTGCAGGACCCCACGGTCGCGAGGCAGGGGTCTTCTTCTCGTGTTCCGCAGAGCGCGACCAGCGGCGGTCCGTTGCGAGAACCAATTGCCCGGCCGGTGGCGTTTGGCGGTCCCGACCGATGGTCCGCAGGGAAGGGTCCAATGGCACTGACCCACCCCCAACCCTCCGTAGCGGGTCAGTCGGGTTGGCGTAATCGGCGGCCGTGTTGCCTCCGGCATGGGCGGACCGGGCGCGCGCGACAGTCGTGCCGCGAGGATTGTCGGCATGACTCTCGCCGACCCGAGTCTCCGGCTTGCGCATTCAAGCCGCTCGGGTAACCCGGGCGAGGGCAAACGGACCCGTGCTACAAGACCGGGGCAGGCGCCGTGGGCCCGGGCCGACCTCAGAAAAACTCGATCCCGTTCTCCTGCGGCGGTCGGTCCTCGCTCAGAAGCCGCGCGCGCAGGGTCTCCAGTGGCACGGCCCGGATCCCGGCGATCAGCCCGGCGTCCCCGGGTTCGCGTGCCAGCAGTCCCAGCACTGCGCCCAGCGCCTCCAGCGTCTGGCGGAGCATGTCGAGTTCCTGCAGTTCCTGCACCAGCTTTCGCGGGGTCTCGTTCGGCTTGTCGATCACATCGCCCAGCGCCGTTTCGATCCGCACGATCGCGTGGGCCAGCGTCAGGACCTCCTCGGCACAGAGCCCCGCCAGCACGGACGCCACGCCCGGGGCCGTCGCGGGCGCCTGCGCCGGATCGGTCACAGCCGTCCGACCACGGCTTCGAGGCAGGCCCGCAGGTCCTGCGCCGCGAAGGGCTTGGCAAGATAGTTGTTCAGTCCCAGGGACTTGCCTTTCGCGATCAGGTCCCGATCGGCGCGCCCGGTGATCAGGATGAAGCCGATGCTCCGGGTCGCGGGGGTCGCTCGGACGCGGGCCAGCAGGTCGAGGCCCGACATGCCCGGCATGTTGTAGTCCGACAGCACGAGGTGCACCGGGGCGCGTTGCAGGACGGTCAACGCCTCCTCGCCCGACTCGGCCGTTTCGACATGCGCGAGGCCGAACCCTTCCAGCGCCTGGACGATCAGGCCCCGGCTGGTCGACATGTCGTCGACGACGAGCAACCTCAGCTTGTCACGCAGGGACATGCGGACCTCCGCCGTCGTTGGGCGCGGCACCCGGGGCAGGGGTGTCCGTGCGTTGATAGAGCGTCGTGCCCGCCTGCCGGAAGCAGCCGAGCATCGGGCCGACGATACGTTCGGAATGGCCGAGAAACAGCCAGCCGCCCGGCCGGATCGCGGCGGCGAACCGGGGCCACAGCGACAGGCGCAGGCTGTCGTCGAAGTAGATCACCACATTGCGGCAGAAGACGACGTCGAAGGGGTGCCGCATCGGCCAGGGTTCGAGCAGGTTGTGGACATTGAACGTCACGCGACGGCGCAGGGCGCTGCGGACCGTGACGTGGTCCGCCAGCTCGGTCTCCAGCAGGGCCGCGCGGCGATCGGGCGGCATCCCCTTGATCCGGCGCGCCTCGTAGCGGCCGGCCCGCGCGGCGGCGATCATCTCGGCATCGATGTCGGTGGCGAGGATGCGGGCGCGGGTCGCGGCGGCTTCACCCCAGGCGATGTCGAGTTCCGCGGCCAGCGTATAGGGCTCCATGCCGTCCGAGCATCCGGCGGACCAGAAGCGGGCCGGCGCGCCCCGGTCGCGCCCGGCGGCCAGGGTCGGCAAGATCGTCCGGCGCAGAACCTCGAAATGGTGGGGCTCGCGGTAGAACGAGGTGATGTTCGTGGTGAGCGCCCCGACGACGACGCGCAGATCCTCCGGCTCTGGCCCTGCGTCGAGGCGGGCGAGGAAGCTGCGCAGGTCCGGGAGGCCCAGAGCCCTGGCCTGCTTGCGGAGCCGCGATTCGACCATCGGGCGCTTGATCGGGCTCAGCGACAGGCCGGCCGCGTCCCGCACCAGACCGGCGATCCGGGCAAAGTCGTCCGGGCCGAGCGTGTCGGCCTCTGCGGCGTTCCCGCTCGGGGGCCGGGTCAGGGGCAGGGCACCCATGTTCAGATCAGTGCCGACTTCACGGGCGGCAGGACGGCGGAGAGGTCCAGCACCCGCGTCAGGCAGTCCCCGTGCAGCGCGATCGCCGACAGGAAGCGCGCGCCGTCCTCGCCTGTCAGATCCGGTGGTGCGTCGAGCGCGTCGGTGGGGACCGTCAGGATGTCGGAGACCGCGCTGACGAGCAGCCCGATGGTGCGGCCCTCGGCCTCGATCACGATGATCACGTCGCGCCCGGAGGCCTCGCGCCGGCCAAGCCCCAGCCGCTCCGAGAGGTCCATGATGGGCAGGACGGTGCCGCGCAGGTTGATGACGCCGCGCAGGTAACCGGGCGCGTGCGGCAACGGTGTCGGCTTGCTCCAGCCCCGGATCTCGCGCACGGACATGATGTCGACCGAGTATTCCTGGCCGCCGAGGTGGAAGGCCAGCAACTCGATCTGGCGATCCTCCGGGGGAGGCGGTGCCTCCGGGACGGGCGCGAGGCCGGGATCGGGGACGGCTTGGGTCATGGCATGGTCTCCGCAAGCGGGCGGCGGGCCCCGGGGGCGTGTTCGCGCAACTCGATCGGGTCGAGGATGAGGGCCACCTGCCCGTCGCCGAGGATGGTTGCCGCGGCGATCCCGGGGATCGGACCGTAGCTGTCCCCGAGGCCCTTGATGACGACCTGCCGCTGATCGGCGATGCGGTCCACGGTCAGGGCATAGCGGCTGCCGCCCTCCGCCTGGACGATCAGGGCGACGCATCCGGCGAGGTCGTCACGGCGCGGGTGGTGAGCGAGCACCTCGCCCAGATCGAGGAGGGGCAGCATGCGCCCGCGCACCCGCAGCACACGGCTTTCCGGGGTCAGCGCATCCAAGTCCGCGCCGGTCACGGTCTGGGTTTCGAGAACCGCCCCGAGGGGCATCACCATGGTTTCGCCTCCGGCCTCGAACACCATGCCGTCGAGAATGGCCAGCGTCAGCGGCAGCGAGATGCTGAAGGTCGTGCCCTTGCCGGGCTCGGTGGTGATGGCGATCCGCCCGCCGAGGGTCTGGATCGCGCGCTTGACGACATCCATGCCGACGCCGCGCCCGGACAGGTCCGAAACCGTGTCCACGGTCGAGAAGCCGGGCTGGAACAGCAGGGCATCGAGGTCCGAGGGGGTCGAATCAGCGTCCTCGGACAGCAGGCCGCGTTCGATGGCGCGGGCCCGGATGCGCGCGCGGTCGAGGCCGCCGCCGTCGTCGCTGACGTCGATGATCACCCGGCCGGAGCGGTGGTGCGCCGCGAGGTGGACGGTGCCTTCGTCCGGTTTGCCGGCGGCGCGGCGAACCTCGGCCGATTCGAGGCCGTGATCGACCGCGTTGCGGATCATGTGCGTCAGGGGATCGGTGAGCTTGTCGAGCACCGTCTTGTCGATCTCGGTGCCCTCGCCGCTGGTCTCGAGGCGCACGGCCTTCCCGGTGCGGGACGCGGCCTCGCGCACGATCCGCCCCAAGCGCTGGAAAAGCGGCTTGATCGGCTGCGCGCGGATCATCATCACGCTGTCCTGGATGTCACGCGTCAGTTGCAGGAACTCGTCGAGGCCCGCCATCACCGGCGAATTCGGTGGAAGGCCGCCCTGCCGCACCGATTGCGAGAGCATCGCCTGGTTGATGACCAGTTCGCCGACGAGGTTCACGAGGCGATCCACCCGGTCGAGATCGACGCGGACGGTCGGGGTTTGCGTCGTCGCGACCGGGGCGGGGGCGGAGGACGGGGCAGGGGGCGGCGCAGGAGTGCTCGCCCCGGGCGGGATCTTGTCGGGCGGCGGCAGGTCGGCGGGGACCGAAACCGCGGCGGGTACGGGATCCGCGTCGGCTGTCACCTCCAGGTCGCAGAGCCCGGCCACGAATTCGAACGCGCCCTCGATGTCGGCGGCGGTCACGCCCGGGGCGCAGCGCACCGTCCAGTGCAGGTAGCTCGATTCCGGGTTGAGCGCGGCGAGGTCGGGCAGCGCTTCGGTATGGCAGGTCACCTCGGTCGGGCCGAGCCGGGACAGGGCCGCGAGGATGTGGCGCGGATCGTTGCCGGAGAGGTAGAGTTCCTCGTGGGGACGGAAGCTGAGGCGCAGCGGAGCGGGCGCGTCGTCGGCATCGTCGTCATCGAGGGGAATCGCCAGCAGGGCGGGCGCGAAGTCGAGGTCTTCCTCCCGCTCCTCCTGCAGGGTTCCGAGCAGCCCGTCGAGATCGGCCAGAACGCTGTCCTCGGCCCCGGCATCGGTCGGCAGGCCGTCGCGGCTGGCGCGCACGAGATCGCCCAGCAGGTCGGCCGCCCGAAGGAAGAGTTGCAGCGCGCCCGCGTCGGCCTCGATCCGGCCGGTGCGCAGGGCGTCGAGGCCGCTTTCGAAGCGATGCGCAAAGGTCACCAGCCGGTCCAGTCCGAACGCCCCGGCGCCGCCCTTGATCGAATGGACGGCGCGGAACACCGAATGCACCGTGTCGGTGTCGCCGGTCCCGGCCGAGAGGGCGTCCAGCCCTTCCAGCAACGCCTCCAGCAGGTCCTCGCATTCGAGGAAGAAGGTCTTGCGGATCGCGTCCATGGGATCGGGACCGGCCATGCGTCAGCCCGCCACGCGGTCGAGCGCCTGCAACAGGCGGTCGGGGTCGAAGGGCTTGACGATCCAGCCGGTGGCGCCCGCATCGCGCGCCTGCGCCTTGAGGGTCTGCGTGCTTTCGGTCGACAGGACGAGGATCGGCACCAGCCGGGTCTCCGGGCGCTGGCGCAGCGCGCGGATCAGCCCGATCCCGTCGAGGCGCGGCATGTTGATGTCGGTGATGACCAGATCGGGGCGCGGCCGGCCGTCGGGCAGCCCGTCGTCGAGGATCCGAAGCGCATGTTCGCCGTCTTCCGCCACGATGGTGCGATGCCCGGCCCCGTCGAGGGTCAGGCGGACCATGTCGCGGATGGTGCGCGAGTCGTCGACGGCCAGAACGGACAGGGTCACGGCGTCCCCTCCGGTGTCACGTCGAGCCCGCTGTCCGGCAGGCCGTAGTCGGCGAGCGCCGCCGTCAGCGCGGGCGACGGGGCGCGCACCTGCACCCGGGTGCCTGTGTCGCGGCAGGATCGGGCGAAGGACAGCAGGACCTGCAGGTAGAGACCGCCGAGATGCACCACCTCCCGGCCGTCGAGGATCACCGCCTGGCCGAGATGTGCGCGCAGGATGTCCGCAAGCCCTGCGGCAACGGCGCTGTCCATGCGGGCGGGCAGGGGGAGCACGGCGCTCATCGTCCGTCGTGCCCGTGAACCGACCGGCGACCGTGACCCATGACACACCTCTCCAACGCGCGCCCGGACGATCGGGCCCCGTCAGACTGGACGGCGAGGTGCTAAGAAATCCTGAACGCCCGCGCGATCCCCCGCTCAGCGGGACAGCAGATCGCGCAGGTGGGCGGCCATCCCCGACAAGGCGGCGAAATCGTCCTCGACGAGATGCACCGGGAAGGCATCCATGAACTCGCTGAACCGCCCCTTGTCGCGGAACGCCTCGTGGAAGCCGAGCGCCGCGAGATGCGGCCCGAAGGCCCGCGCCACGCCACCGACGAGGTAGATGCCCCGGAAGGGCAGGTGGATCAGGGCGAGGTTGCCGACCACGGTTCCGAGGCATTTGACGAAGATCCGGCCGGTCTCGGTCGCGCGGGTCTCGCCCTCCTGAAGGGCCGCCATGATCTCGGCCGCCGCGCGCCGCGGCGTGTCGGCGCCGCCGAGAAAGGCGTCGACCGCCTCGATGCCGCGCCCGGAGAGGACGTCCTCGATCGCCGGGAAGCCGTGCGAGGCCTCGACGAAGCGGTTCAGCGCCAGGTCGTCCTCGGTGCGCACCGGCAGATTGGCGTGCCCGCATTCGGAGGCCGCGACAAGCGCGCCGCCGTTGCGGTGATGGACCGGTGCCGCGTTGAAGCCGGTTCCGACACCGATCACCAGCGAGGGATCGCTCTCGACGCTGTCGCGCCCGCTGCGCACGGTCACGACCTTGGCGGGGTCGAGACAGGCGAGGCCGTGTCCCTGCGCCTCCAGATCGTTGATGACGCGGGCGACGCCCGCCCCGGTGGCCCGGGCGAGCGTGGTCTCGTCCATGTCCCAGTCGAGGTTCGTCAGCGTGCCGACCCCGTTCCGCACCGGGCCCGCGACCGCGACGCAGGCGGCGTTGCAGGGCGCGTCGGTGGTGTCCGACAGGTAGCGCCGCAGGATCGGCTCGAGCCCGCGTTCCTCGGCGTTGCGGAACTTCCGGATCGTGTCGGTCAGAAGCGCGCCGTCCCGGGCGAGCGCGACACGGGTGTTGGTCCCGCCGATATCGGCGACGAGCGAGACGGGCGATGGGCTGGACATGGCAGCGGCCTGTGGTTCGGGTCAGTCTGTTGCGGCACGCCGTAGCGCATCGCCGAGCGCATGGTAAGAGGCCTTGGGCGTCCGGGTCAGCGTGTCGAAATCGACATGCACCAGTCCGAAGCGTTTTTCATAGCCCAGCGCCCATTCGTAGTTGTCCATCAGCGACCAGATGAAATAGCCCGCCACCGGCACGCCCTCGTCGAGCGCGCGCTTCACCTGCGCGATGTGGTCGGCGAGATAGGCGATGCGCTGCGGGTCCTCGACCCGGTCGCCGATCAGGGCGTCGGCGCTCGACATCCCGTTCTCGGTCACGATCAGCGGCAGGCCCTTCGTGTAGTCGCGGTGCACCATGGTCAGGAAATGGTGCAGGCCCTGCGGGAAGATCTCCCAGCCCATCGAGGTCTTCGGCAGCGGACCGGAGACCTCCTTGAGGGCGGGCCACGGCCCGTCGTCGGCGGCGATGTTCTTGCGGGTGTAGTAGTTCAGCCCGACCCAGTCGAGCGGCTGGGTGATCAGGGCGAAATCGTCTTCCCAACCCTCGGGCAGGTGCGGGCCGAGCCCCTCCATCGCGAGGTCGGGATACCGGCCGTGGAACAGCCCTGACAGGAAGAACTGGTTGTAGGTCGCGTCGTAGCGGGCGGCGGCGGCCTGCGCCTCGGCGCTGCCGTCGGCGGGGTTCGGGTACTCGAAGTTGCAGACCGCGCCGAGGTTGGTCATGCCCAGTCCCCGCATCGCCTCGATCGCGGTGCCGTGCGCCTTCAGGACATGGTGCATCGCGCGGGCGGTGGCGCGCAGGTCGCGCAGGCCCGGGGCATGGTGGCCGAGGAAATGGCTGAGCCAGCCGACGCACCACGGCTCGTTGATCGGCGCCACGGAATACATCCGGTCGCCGATCCGCGACATGATCGTGTGGGTGAATTCGGCGAACCAGTAGGGCAGGTCCGGGTTGCGCCAGCCGCCGAGATCGGCCAGCGGCGAGGGCAGTTCCCAGTGATAGAGCGTCGCGCAGGGCTTCAGGCCGCGCGCCAGCAGCCCGTCGGCGAGCCGGTCGTAGAAGTCGAGACCCTCGGCATTGGGCGCGCCGCGCCCCTCCGGCATCACCCGCGCCCAGCTGGTCGAGAAGCGGTAGCAGTCGACGTTCAGGTCCCGGATCAGGTCCAGGTCCTCGTCCATCCGGTGATAGTGGTCGCAGGCGACATCGCCGTTCTCGGCTCGGACCACGTTGCCCGGCGTTGCGGCGAAGTCGTCCCAGTGCGTGCGTCCGGCGCCGCCGAAGCTGTGGCCTTCGATCTGGTAGGACGAGGTGGCGGTGCCGAAGAGGAAGCTCTCCGGAAAGTCGGCGCGGGTAAACCCGAGGGGCATCATGGTCTCCGTCAGCGTT
>JAUHZL010000120.1 GCA_030425945.1 Alphaproteobacteria bacterium
CTTTTGCCATTCCTGCTGGAAGCGATACCTTGCCGGGAACGACGACGTAATTCCAGTGCGGAGCCCGACCATGACCGATCCCGAGACCCTTGTGACCGAGATCGAGGCGCTGGGCGCCCGCATGGCGAAGGCGCGCGCCTCGATCGCCACCCGGATCATCGGGCAGGAGCAGGTCGTGGAGCTGGCGCTGACCGCGCTCCTGTCCGGCGGGCACGCGCTGCTGATGGGTCTGCCCGGCCTCGGCAAGACGCTGCTGGTGGACACGCTGTCCACCACGATGGGCCTGTCGGCGAACCGGGTGCAGTTCACCCCCGACCTGATGCCCGCCGACATCCTCGGCTCGGAGGTGCTCGACACCGGGGCGGATGGCGCGCGCTCGTTCCGCTTCATCGAGGGGCCGATCTTCTGCCAGCTTCTGATGGCCGACGAGATCAACCGCGCCAGCCCGCGCACCCAGTCGGCGCTGCTGCAGGCGATGCAGGAGCGCGAGGTGACGATTGCCGGTCAGCACCGCCCGCTGCCCGCGCCGTTCCACGTGCTGGCGACCCAGAACCCGATCGAGCAGGAGGGCACCTACCCGCTGCCCGAGGCGCAGCTCGACCGTTTCCTGCTGCAGATCGACGTGGCCTATCCCGACCGCGCGACCGAGCGCGGCATCCTGCTGGCGACCACCGGCACCGCCGAGGCCGCCCCGCACGAGGTGCTCGACGGTGCGGCGCTGATCGCGGCGCAGAAGACGATCCGCCGGATGCCGGTGGGCGAGACCGTGGTCGAGGCGATCCTCGACCTGGTGCGCGCCTGCCGTCCGGGCCAGCCCGAGGCACCCGAGGCCGTGACCCGTGGCGTTGCCTGGGGGCCGGGGCCGCGGGCCGCGCAGGCGCTGATGCTCTGCGTGCGGGCGCGCGCCGTGTTGCAGGGCCGCCTTGCGCCGTCGATCGACGATGTCGCGGCGCTGGCCCGCCCGGTGCTGACGCACCGCATGGCGCTGACCTTCGCCGCGCGGGCGGAAGGGCAGGACCTCGGGTCGATCATCGACGGCGTGACGCGGCAGGTGACCCGCACCGAGGCCGCCGCGTGACCCATCCCGCGCCCTCCGCGCTGCACACGCCAGAGACGCTCCGCCACCGGTCGGAGACCGTCGCCGGAAGCCTGCCCGCGCTGATGATCGGGGCCGAGCACCTCGCGGCGACGGTGCTTCTGGGCGTGCACGGGCGGCGGCGCGCGGGCATGGGCGACGAGTTCTGGCAGTACCGCCCGGCGGTGTCGGGCGACAGCCTGCGCGCCATCGACTGGCGGCGCTCGGCCCGGGCCGACGGGGCCTACGTGCGCGAGACCGAGTGGCAGGCGACGCAAGCGCTGATGCTGGGCGTGGACGACGGCGCATCGATGGCCTTCGCCGGGGCGAAGGCGCGGCCCTCCAAGCTGCGGCGGGCGCAGACGCTGGCGATGGCGCTGGCGATCCTCGCCGTGCGCGGCGGCGAGCGGGTCGGCCTGACCGGGCTCGACGAGCCGCCGAAGGGCGGCAAGGGGCAGCTTCTGCGGCTGGCGCAGGCGCTGATGGACCCGGTCGAGCCGCAGGACTACGGCACGCCGAAGCCGCGCGCCTTGCCGCCGGGCAGCAGGGCGGTGTTCCTGTCGGATTTCCTCGGCCCGGTGGAGGCGGTCGAGACCGCCCTGACGCAAGCCGCCGACCGGGGCGTGAAGGGCGCGCTGGTGCAGGTGCTCGATCCCGACGAGGAGGCGTTTCCCTTCAACGGGCGCACCGTCTTCGAGTCGATGCAGGGCACGCTGCGCTTCGAGACGCTCAAGGCGAAGGGCCTGCGCACGGCCTATCTCGACCGGCTGGCCGAGCGGCGGGACCGGCTGGCGCTGCTGACCCGGCGTACCGGCTGGCAGTTCACCACCCATCACACCGGCGATCCGGCCGAGCCGACGCTGCTGTGGCTCTACCGCGCCCTCGAACGGGGGGCCTGAGATGTTCGCCATCGGACCCGTCGCCTTTGCCACGCCCGCGCTGCTGCTCGGCCTGATCGCGTTGCCGGTGCTCTGGCTGATCCTGCGCGCGGTGCCGCCCGCGCCGGTCCGCCGCCGCTTTCCCGGCGTCGCGCTGCTGCTCGGGCTGAAGGACCCGGAGACCGAGACCGACAAGACGCCGTGGTGGCTGTTGCTGCTGCGGGCGCTCGCCGTGGCGGCAATGATCGTCGGCTTCGCCGGGCCGGTCCTGAACCCCGAGACCGAGGGGGCGGGCGACGGGCCGCTCCTGATCCTCGCGGACGGAAGCTGGGCCGGCGCGCGCGACTGGTCGGCCCGGATCGACCGGATCGATGCCGAACTGGCCGAGGCCGCGCGGCTGGGCCGTCCGGCGGCGCTGGTGTCGCTGACCGACCTGCCGCCCGAAGCGCCGCGCTTCCGGCCCGCCGAGGCGCTGCGCGCCACGCTGCCGTCCTTCCGGCCGAACCCCTGGGCCCCGGACCCCGAGGCGGTCGCGGCCTGGATCGACCGGCTCGACGGCGGCTTCGACACGCTGTGGCTGTCGGACGGCCTCGACTTCTCGGCCCGCGACGACCTGATCGCGGCGCTGCGGGCCCGCGGGACGGTGCGCGCGGTCGAGGGCGGGCGCGCCGTGCTGGCCATCGCCCCGGCGCGGCTGGCCGACGGTCAGGTCGAGGTGACGGTGCGCCGCCCCGATCCGGCGGGCGCGCGCGAGGTCGTCGTGATCGCACGCGGCCCCGATCCGAACGGTGTCACCCGCGAGCTGGAGCGCATCCCGGTTGCGCTGCAGGACGGCGCCACCGAGGGCAGCGCCCGGATCGCCATGCCCGCCGAGCTGCGCAACCGGATCACCCGGTTCGAGGTGCAGGGACAGGTCCATGCGGGCGCCGTGAGCCTGGCCGACGACAGCCTGCGGCGGCGCGAGATCGCGCTGTTCTCGGGCCGCGACGACAGCGAGGGCCTGCAACTGCTGGAGCCGCTGCACTATCTCCGGCAGGCGCTGGAGCCGACCGCCGATCTGCTGGAACTGCCATTGGCCGACGTCCTGCCCGCGAACCCGGACGCGATCCTGCTGGCGGACGTCGCGACCCTGTCGGGCGCGGAAGCCGCCGACCTGCTGGAGTGGGTCGAGAAGGGCGGACTGCTGCTGCGCTTCGCCGGGCCGCGCCTCGCCGCCAGCGATGTCGCCCGGACCGAGGAGGACCCGCTGATGCCGGTGCGGCTGCGCGCGGGCGGACGCTCGGTCGGGGGCGCGATGAGCTGGGGCGAGCCGAAGACGCTGCGGCCCTTCGCGGAGGATTCGCCCTTCTTCGGCCTCGCCGTGCCGGACGATGTCGAGGTGACCGCGCAGGTGATGGCCCAGCCCGACCCCAACCTGCCCGAGCGGGTGATCGCCGCGCTCGCGGACGGCACGCCGCTGGTGACGCGCAAGGCAGTGGGGCAGGGGCAGGTCGTGCTGGTCCATGTCACCGCGAACGCCGAATGGTCGACGCTGCCGCTGTCAGGTCTTTTCGTGCAGATGCTGGAGCGGCTGGCGGTCTCGACCCGGCCGAGCGAGCTGACCGCCGAGGCGCTGGCGGGCACGACCTGGGTGCCGGACCAGCGCCTGACCGCCTTCGGCGTGCTGGAGGACGCAGGCATGCTGCCGGGCCTGTCGGGGGCGACGCTGGCCGAGGCGCCGTTGTCGCGCGAGGTGCCGCCGGGTCTCTATGCCGGGGGCGACCGGCGGATCGCGCGCAACGTGATCGGGCCGGAGACCGTTCTGACGCCTGCGGCATGGCCCGCCGGTGTCGCGGTCGAGGGGCTTGCGGTCGTGCCGGAACGCCCGCTGACCGGCTGGCTGCTGATGGCGGCGCTGATCCTGCTGGCGGTCGACGCGGTGGCCTCGCTGTGGCTCAACGGACGGCTGACCGGCCCGCGCGGCGCGACCGCGGCGCTGGTGCTCGGGCTGGCGCTGGCGCTGCCGGGCGGATCGCTCAGGGCGCAGGAGGCCGCCGGGCCGGACGCCTTCGCCATCGAGGCCACCAGCGCCGTCGTGCTGGCGCATGTGCTGACCGGCGACGCGCGGCTCGACGACGTGGCCGAGGCCGGTCTGCGCGGGCTGGGGCATGTGCTGTTCGAGCGCACCGCGGTCGAGCCGGCCGAGCCGATGGGGATCGACCTCGAAACCGACGAACTGGCCTTCTTCCCGTTCCTCTACTGGCCGGTCACCCCGGACCAGGCGCGCCCCAGTGCCGAGGCCTATGCCAAGCTGAACCGCTACCTGCGGTCGGGCGGCATGATCCTGTTCGACACCCGCGATGCCGACATCGCCATCGGCGGGCGCGAGACCGAGGCGCTGCGCGGGTTGCAGCGGCTGGCGGCACCACTGGACATCCCGCCGCTGGAGCCGCTGCCGCAGGACCATGTCCTGACGCGCACCTTCTACCTGCTGCAGGACTTTCCCGGCCGCTACCTGGGCCGCACGCTGTGGGTCGAGGCCGCGCCGCCTGATGCCGAGCGCGTCGAGGGCGTGCCGTTCCGCAACCTCAACGACGGGGTGACGCCGGTGGTGATCGGCGGCAACGACTGGGCGTCGGCCTGGGCCGTGGACGCGGCGGGGCAGTACATGTTCCCGGTCGGGCGCGGCTACTCGGGGCGGCAGCAACGCGAACTGGCCTACCGTTTCGGGGTGAACCTGATCATGCACGTGCTGACCGGCAACTATAAGTCCGACCAGGTCCACGTGCCGGCCCTTCTGGACAGGCTGGGGAACTGATGGACGCGCTGACCACAGGCACCGTCGTCTTCGACCCGCTGCTGCCGTGGGGCGTGCTGGCCGCGCTGGCGGCGGGCATGGCCCTGCTGCTGGCCTTCGCGGGCTGGCGCGGGCTGCTCGGCGCCTGGGTGCGGGCGATCGGGGCGGCGGTGCTGCTGTTCGCGCTGGCCAATCCCAGCCTGCAGGAGGAAGAGCGCGACCCGCTGTCGGACATCGTGCTGGTCGTGGTGGACGAGAGCGCCAGCCAGCGGATCGGCGGCCGGGCCGAGCAGACCGAGGACGCGCTGACCGCGCTGGAAGCCGAGATCACCGCCCGTCCGAACACCGACCTTCAGGTCGTGCGGCTGGGCGATGCGCCGGGGGACGGCGGCACGCTTCTGATGACCGCGCTCTCCGAGGCGCTGGCCGAGATCCCGCAGGCGCGGCTGGCAGGGGTGATGCTCTTGTCGGACGGGCAGTTGCATGACCTCGACCGCCTGCCGCCGCTGCCCGCGCCGATGCACCTGCTGCTGTCGGGCCAACCCGACGACTGGGACCGGCGGCTGGTGGTGAAGAACGCCCCGGCCTTCGGGATCATCGGCGAAGAGGTCAGCATGGTGCTGCGGGTCGAGGACCAGGGCGCCGTGCCCGCGTCCGAGGCGACGGGCCAGGTCGCGGTCGAGGTCGCCATCGACGGCGGCGATCCGTTCACCGCGCGCATCCCGCTGGGGCGCGACATCGAGGTGCCGCTGGTGCTGCAACATGGCGGGCAGAACGTCGTCACCTTCCGCGTGGCCGAGGCCGAGGGCGAACTGACCGACCGCAACAACGCCGCCGTGGTGCAGATCAACGGCGTGCGTGACCGGCTGCGGGTGCTGCTGGTCTCGGGCGAGCCGCATGCGGGCGAACGGACCTGGCGCAACCTGCTGAAGTCCGACGCGTCGGTGGACCTCGTGCATTTCACCATCCTGCGCCCGCCGGAAAAGCAGGACGGCGTGCCGGTCACCGAGTTGTCGCTGATCGCCTTCCCGACGCGCGAGCTGTTCCTCGACAAGATCGACGAGTTCGACCTGATCATCTTCGACCGCTACTCGCGGCGGGGCATCCTGCCGGGCATCTACTACGAGAACATCGCCAATTACGTCCGCGAGGGCGGCGCCGTGCTGGTGGCCGCCGGGCCGGAATTCGCCGACGCCTCGTCGATCTACCGCTCGGCGCTGGGCGACGTGCTGCCCGGCGCGCCGACCGCGCGGGTGCTGGAGGAAGGCTACCGGCCGCAGGTCTCGGAGGTCGGGTTGCGTCACCCGGTGACGGCGGGCCTGTTCCAGGGCGAGGCGCCCGAGTGGGGCCGCTGGATGCGGCTGGTGGAGCTTGACCGGACCTCGGGTGATGTCGCGATGACCGGGCCGGGCGAGCGCCCGCTCCTGATCCTCGACCGGGTGGGCGAGGGGCGCGTGGCGCTTCTGGCTTCCGACCAGGCGTGGCTGTGGGACCGGGGGTTCGAGGGCGGCGGGCCGCAACTGGAACTGCTGCGGCGGCTGGCGCACTGGATGATGAAGGAGCCGGAGCTGGAAGAGGACGCGCTGGTGGCCGAGGCCGAGGGGCAGACCCTGACGATCACCCGGCGCGCCCTCGACGACGCCCCGCGCGAGGTCACGATCACCGGGCCCGACGGCAGCGTGACCGTGCTGCCGATGGAGACGGTTGCGCCCGGCCGGTCGCAGGCGGTGTTCGAGGCGCCGGAGCCGGGCCTCTACCGGCTGGCGGAGGGCGACCTTGAGCGGGTCACGGCGCTGGGTCCCGCCGCGCCGCGCGAGTTCGAGGAGACGATCGCCAGCGGTGCGAAGCTCGACCCCGCGGTGCGCGAGACACGCGGCGGGATCGTGGCGCTGTCCGAGGGCGTGCCGGACCTGCGCACCGTGCGCGAGGGCCGGGTGGCCGCCGGGCGCGGCTGGATCGGGATCACCCCGCGCGACGTGGCGCTGACCACCGACCTGCGGGTGTCCCCGCTGGTGGCGGCATGGCTCTTCCTGGCGCTGGCCGCGCTGCTCAGCGTCGCGGCCTGGCTGCGCGAGGGGCGGCGGGCCTGAGCCGGGCTTTCGGAACGTTCAAGGCGGGCATTCGGACGGCTTAAGGACCGGAAGGGTCCGGGCGTGGGAGGGTCGTTTCATCGAAGCGACACCCCCTGACCCGGAGACCCGCCATGACCCGCCTGACCCTCGACACGGCCGTTCCCGCCCCCTCCGCCGCCCCGGTGCGCGACTGGCCGCGCTGGGCACCGCGCGTGCCGTGACCCCCGAGCACCTGCTGGCCGCGCGCGCCCGCGCCGTGGCCGCCCGCTGCGCCGCCGACCGCCTGCTGCGCTGAGCGCGCTTTTCGGGAAAGCCGTTCGCCCGCAGCGCCTCTGTCATCAGCGCCAGGTACTCGGGGCTGTGCTGCGGGCGGGTGCGCTTGAAGGTCGAGACGCTCATGTCCGGCACCTTGCGTCGCAGCCACTCGGCCATCCGGGCCGAGTCGGCCTTCCGCCCCAGCGCCCAGTAGACCCCGATCAGGCCGAGCTGGGTCGAGGCGAACTCGGGGTACTCGGTCATCGCCTGCTCATAGGCCGTCACCGCCCGGGCATAGTCCCCGAGCTGGAACAGCGCGTTGCCGATCCCGCAGTTGATGATCCCGATATGGGGATGCAGCGGGCTCAGCCGCTTGGCGCGCTCGAGATGGATGATCGCGGGGTCGTTCTGGTTCAGGTAGTTGTGGACCCAGCCCAGCAGCATTTGCACCGTGCCCGAATTCGGGTTCAGCGCCTCGGCCCGCTTCAGCGCGGTCAGACCTTCCTGATAGCCGCGCCCGATATAGGCCATCCAGTGTCCGGCATAGGCCAGCGCCAGCGCGTCGTCGGTGTCGCTGTCGAGGACGAGCCGGGCGCTCGGCTGCGCGGCCTGCGCCTGCTCGAAGGTCCACCAGCGCGTCGCGCAGGACGAGGTGTGGGCATAGCAGACCAGCGCGTGGGCGTGGATGTAGCCCGCATCGAGCGCCAGCGCTTGCCGGATCAGCGTCAGCCCTTCGGACAGCGCTTCCGGGGCGTGGAGCTTCGCGATCAGCGGCAACGCCCGCAGGCAGAGGTCGTAGGCGGCAAGGCTGCCGGTGGGCTTGGCGCGGGCGCGCGCGGCCTCGGCCCAGATCAGTTTCGGTTCCAGCGCGCCTGCGACCCGGGCGGCGACCTCGTCCTGCAACTCGAAGATGTCGTCGGTGCTGCCGTCGAACCGCTCCTGCCAGAGCGTGTGCCCGGTTCCGGCCTCGGCCAGCTGGGTGAAGATGCGCAGCCGCTGCC
>JAUHZL010000121.1 GCA_030425945.1 Alphaproteobacteria bacterium
AGACCGGCATCGAGTAGAACAGGATGCCGGTGCGCACCACGGTGGTGTAGTCGAGCGCGAGGAACAGGAACAGGAACTCGGCCCCGAAGCAGACCCCGATGATCAGGCCGATCGGCACGGTGCCCGGCGTGATCGTCAGCGCGCGTCCGCGCAGCCGCATCAGCAAAAGCAGCACCAGCACGCCCCCGGCCGAGCGCAGCCCCGCGAAGAAGGCCGGTTGCAGGCCCGCGTTCACCACCTTGATCACGACCTGGTTGAAGCCCAGCAGCGCCGAGAACAGCACCAGCGCCGTCGCGCCATAGGCATCCATCGCGTCTTTTTTCGGCATCGCGCTGTCCTCCCGGTCACGGCGCCGGTGTTTCCCTCCGCCGGGGGGAAGTCAAGCGTTCCCCGGCGGGCCCGCGCCGTGGTAGCGCTCGGGGAGGGTCGGCAGGGACGGAAGGACCACCGGATGGACATTCTCCAGATCACGTCGGCGCTTCTGGTGCTGGCGGCGCTCTTCGGGTCGGTGAATTACCTGGTGCTGCGCCTGCCCGCGGCCATCGGCATCCTGATCGTGGCGCTGCTCGCCTCGCTCGGGCTGATGGGGCTCGACCGGCTGGTGCCCGGCCTCGGGATCGAGGACACGATCCGGGCGGGCGTGCTGGAGATCGAGTTCTCGGACGCCCTGCTGGAGGGGATGCTGGGCCTGCTGCTCTTCGCTGGCGCGCTGCATGTGAACCTCGACGCCCTGCGCCGCGAGGCGCTTCCGATCCTGCTGATGGCGACGCTGGGCGTCGGCCTGTCCACGGTGGTGGTGGGCGTCGGGTTCTCGTGGGTGACCGGCGTGCCGCTCATGGTGGCGCTGGTCTTCGGGGCGCTGATCTCGCCCACCGATCCGGTCGCCGTGCTGGGCGTGCTGCGCGCGGCGCGGCTGAAGAAGAGCCTCGAGACCAAGATCGCGGGCGAGTCGCTCTTCAACGACGGGGTGGGCTATGTCGTGTTCCTCGTCCTTGCCGGTCTCGCCTTCCCGGCGGCCGGGACGCATGGCGAGACCTCGCTCGCGGACGCCGCGCTGCTGTTCCTGCAGGAGGCGCTGGGCGGCATCCTGCTGGGCGCGGTGCTGGGCTGGCTCGCCTTCCGCCTGATGCGCCGGATCGACGATTACGCGCTGGAGGTGCTGATCACGCTGGCGCTGGTGTCGGGGGGCTATTCGCTGAGCCTCGCGCTGCACGTCTCGGCCCCGCTGATGGCGGTGGTCGCGGGCCTCTTGATCGGGGATGTCGGCATGGCGCGCGGCATGTCCGAGGAGACCCGCAAATACGTCGATGCCTTCTGGAAGCTGATCGACGAGATCCTGAACGCGGTGCTGTTCCTGCTGATCGGGATCGAGGTCTTCGCGGTGGCCTTCACGATGGACACCCTCGCCGCCGGGGCCGCCGCGATCCTGCTGGCGCTGGTCGCCCGGCTGGTGGCGGTCGCGGTGCCGGTGCTGGTCCTGCGCCCGTTCCGCGACTTCTCGGCCGGGGTGATCCCGATCATGACCTGGGGCGGGCTGAAGGGCGGCATCTCGGTCGCGCTGGTGCTCAGCCTGCCCGACAGCGCGTGGACGCCGCTGCTGCTGGCGGCGGCCTACATGGTGGTGGTCTTCTCGATCGTGGTGCAGGGCCTGACCGTCGCGCCGCTGGCCCGGCACGTGGGCCGCGAGCCGGACCTGATCTGAGCCGCCCGCGTGCTACGTTCCCGCCCATGAGCTACGCCGCTGCCTTTCTCGCCCTCGCCGGGGGCTATGCCGCCCTGCGCAGCCTGCCCGCGCCGGAAGAGGGCTCGGTGCTGGGCGATTTCCTGTCGGACGTGACCTCGGAGGCCCCCTCGGAAGGGCTGGGCGATATCCTCGGGCTGGCCGGGGCCGCGGGCCTGCTTGCCGTCGCGGGTGGCGCGCTGGCGGCGACCACGGGTCTGGGCGACCTGTTGTCGGGCGACGGGCCCTCCGATCCGAAGGCCGAGGCGGAGGCGGCCCTGATGATCCGCGCGCTGGCGGGCGTGGCCCGCGCCGGGGGGCTGGGGTTCGCGGAAAAGCAGGCGCTGCTCGACCGGGTCGGCCGGGACGATCCGCGCGCCGTGCTGGCAGTCACCCGCGCCCTGTCCGGGTCCGAGCCGCCGCAGGACCTCGCCGCCGAGGTGCCGCCCGATCTGGCGGACCGGTTGCTGGGGGTGGCGCGCGCCGCCGCGCGGGCCGACAACCCGGACGAGCAGGCCTACGTCGCGGCGCTGGCCCGGGCGCTCGGCCGGTAGAGCCGCCGCAGGGCGCGGCGCTGGGCGGGCAGGGTGCGCTCGAAGACCGCCGCGAAGACGAGGCACAGCGCTGCGACGAGGGCCAGCAGGCCCGCGTCCCGCAGGATCCCACCCGCCTCCGGCAGCAGGGCATCGGCCAGTTGCAGAAGCGGGTAGTGCACGAGGTAGAGCGAGAAGCTGCCCCCCGCGAGCCACGCGGCGGGCCGCGCCAGACGGGCGAGCGGTGCGTCGCGCAGCAGGCCCGCCATCCCCCACAGATGCGTGGTGACCCCCGCCGCGAGCAGCGTGTTCCACAGCACCTCGTCCGAGAAGCGCAACAGCAGGCGGTAGTCGGGGCCGAGCGCGCCTTCGGTCAGGGTGGCGAGGAACGCAGGCAGGCCAATGATTTGCGCGGCGATGGAGAGGCAAAGCGGCAGCAGCGCATACCCCCAGGCCCGGGCTCCGGAGGGCCGCGCCGCCCCCCGCGCCAGCGCCCTGTAAAGCGCCACGCCCATCAGCCAGCAGGGCATCAGCAAGAGCACCGGCAGGCCCGCCAGCGTGAGACCGAGGGCCAGCACGACCGCCCGCCGCCAGCCGGTCAGCCACAGCGCCGCGGCAAAGAGCAGGTAATAGGCGACCTCGTAGCTCAGCGACCACCACGGCCCGTTGGTGCCCAGCCGCAGGCCGAGCCCCCCCCATTCGTTGGCGAAGCTCAGGCCCGCCGCCAGCATCACCCAAAGGCTCTGCGGCGCGTACCACCAGCCGTCATAGGCCGCGGGCGCAAGGGCCGCGCCCAGCCGGTCGGCGGCGAAAGTCACCAGCAGCGCCGGCAGGGCGACCGACCAGAGCCGCGTCGCGCGGGCGAACAGGAACGCGCCCGGGCCGCGGTCCTTCTCGGCGGCGGCGAAGGCGATGACGAGGCCGGAGAGCACGAAGAACAGCACCACCGCGTCCGATCCGAGGTTCCAGTCCCGGATCGCCAGCCAGCGCCCCTCGGTGAAGCGCGGGTAGGCCCAGTGCGACAGCAGCACCAGCACCGCTGCGCCCGCGCGCAACAGGTTCAGCCAGGCGCTGAAGCCGGGGGAGAGGGGCGCGGCCCTCATTCGCCGGGCCAGGCTTCGGGCGGCAGCGGGGCCTTGCGGCGCAGGCCCATCGCCGCCAGCGCATCCGTCACCGGCGCGATCAGGGCGCCCGCCAGCGTGTCATGGCGCTGCGGCAGCTTGTTGCCCTCGGCATCGGCGAGACCGAATTCGAGGATCTCCTCGCGCTCGGGCACGTACAGCGTGCCGAACATCCAGTCCCAGACCGCCAGAACCTCGCCGTAGTTCCGGTCATGGTGCCGCGGCGCGCTCGAGTGGTGGATCTGGTGCTGGGCGGGCGAGATCAGCAGCCGCTCCAGCACCGGGCCGTAGCTGAGCCAGATATGGGTGTGGCGCAGGTTCGACCCCGCGAGGTTGAAGAGTGCGTAGCCCGCGTTGATCCCGACCAGCGTGGCGATCTGCGGGTCGCCCTCGAAGAGCGCCAGCGCCAGCCCCTGCGCCAGCCCCAGCGACACGCCGCGCGCCGCCCCCGCGATCAGGTCGTAGAGCGGATGCTTGCGGTAGACCGTCAGCGGGGTCATCACCTCGGCCGAGTGGTGGACCGAGTGGAACGGCCAGAACACCTTGTTCTCGTGGTGGATGCGGTGGACCCAGTAGACCGCGAAATCCGCCGCGACGAGGATCAGCAGGGCATAGGCCCAGCCGGGCAGGACGAGCCCTGTGCTGAGCCCGCCGAGCGCCTCGCCCAGGAGGCCCGCGACCAGCGCCGCGCCGACCACCGCGTTGACGAGGCCCAGCGTCGCCAGCGCCCGGCCCAGCAGGAAGAGCTGCAGGTCGACCCAGGTCGACCGGCTGACATACATCGCGCGCGGGAAGGCCCAGGCGAGGAAGCCGGGTCCCGGCTTCCGCCGCCACCACAGCCCGAAGGCGATCAGCGCCATGGTGCCGAGGTAGAGCGGCCAGAGCCGCCCGCCGGGGCTGACGAGAAAGCCCGCGATGGCATCGGCGGCGGCGGTGAAGCTGGAGATCAGGTCCATGGGCGTCGGTTTCGTGATTGTTCCCGTATCGGGCACAATCTCGCGGGCGCGCGTGGCGGAATTGCGGCGGGTGCTTGGCGTTTCGGGGATGGGATTTCCGGGGGGCGGGGTGCCTTTGCCGCTGGACGCGGGGCCGGATGCTGCCGTACACCCGGGACCCACGACCGGGGAGCATCCGATGCCCGACACCATTCTGGAGCGCTGCGAGGCCAAGGGCCTGCGCATGACCGGCCAGCGCCGCACCATCGCGCAGGTGCTCGAGGCGTCGGAAGACCACCCGGATGTCGAGGAACTCTATGCCCGGGCGCAGGCGATGGACGCCGCGATCTCGCTGGCGACGGTCTACCGGACGGTGAAGCTGTTCGAGGAGGCCGGCATCCTCGACAAGCTCGAGTTCGGCGACGGGCGCGCCCGCTACGAGGACGCCGACCGCGAGCACCACGACCACCTGATCGACATGACCACCGGGGCGGTGATCGAGTTCGTCGACCCCGAGATCGAGGCGCTGCAGGAGCGGATCGCCGAGCGCCTCGGCTACCGGCTGAAGGGGCACAAGCTGGAACTCTACGGCGTCCCGATCCACCGGAGCCGCCCGCCGCGCGGCTGACGGGTGGTGTTCATGATTTGTTTGCCTCCGGCGTGGAACACTCCGGGGCATGAGACATGAACGCTTCGCACCGCCGCCGCCCACGCTCCATCCCTGGCTGGCCCAGATGTTCTCGGCCCGCGCGGTCCTGAAGGGCGGGCTGATCCGACGCTCCGTCGCCTCGGTCGACCGGGAATGCGGGCGCGCCGCCCTGCTGGCCGAGGTCCGGCGCCGGCGCTTCCACCTGATCGAGTGCGGCGACCAGTTCCTCGTGATCTGCAACCCGGGGCAGGCGCGGGTGATCTGCTGAGGGGCAGCGCGCAGGGTGCGGCCGGGATCGGGGGGCGTCGGGCGGGGTGTAGGCCGTGGTCGGTGGGATCACTTGGTGGCGGCCTGATGTGCGGGCGGCGGATGATGGCGGCGGCCTGACCGGCCTTTGGGACCGGCGCACCGGCCGTGCCGGTGGCTGCGGGCGGAGCGGTGGCGCTTGGGCTGGAGGCGCAGGGCCCGGGGGCGAGGTGTCGGTGCGCGGCGCGATGCCATGGAACCTCAAGTCCGGATGGTGCCACCAGGATCGGCTGCACGAGGCTCGGGAAGGGGGGTGCGGAACGGCAGAACCTGGCCCTGCGACAGCGCTGGGGCGAGATCGCCCCGATGTCTCGCCGTCCAGCTCACCCGCCTCGCGGGGCTATCCCGGACGCGCGGTCCGAAAGACCTGCCCGTGAGATTAGCCCGAAAGACCAGCCGTCCTCACGCGCCCAATGCCCTCAGCAGGGATCCTAAGAAAATTAGGAAACGGCTACTACATCTCGTAGACGGATGAATTAAGCATCTCATATCGTTCCATAAAATTTTTAGGCCCGAAGCGAGGGGCCGCCCCGCTCGCCTTTCCCGCTTCCCCTCGACCGCGCGCCACGATAGCCATGCCGGGCAGACCGGAGAGCATTCCCATGGACAACCTGCGCGGCGCGGCCCTCATGGTGGCGGCGATGGCCGCCTTCGCCGTCGAGGACGCGCTGATCAAGGCGCTGTCGGCGACCTATTCGGCGGGCGGCATCGTCGCCACGCTGGGCGCGGGCGGCACGCTGGCCTTCGCGGTCTGGCTGGCGGCCTCGGGCCAGAGCCTGCGCAGCCCGGCCTATGCCCATCCGCGCGTGCTCGTGCGTACGGCGGCCGAGGCGGTCGGCACCGTCTTCTTCGTCTCGGCGCTGACGCTGGTGCCGCTCGCGCTCGCCTCGGCGATCCTGCAGGCGACGCCGCTGGTCGTGGCGCTCGGCGCGGCGCTCTTCCTCGGGGCCGAGATCGGCTGGCGGCGCTGGATCGCGATCCTCGCAGGCTTCGCGGGCGTCCTGATCATCCTGCGCCCGGGCCTCGCGGGCTTCGACCCCGCGGCGCTGCTGGCGGTCGCGGGCATGCTCTGCCTCGCCACCCGGGACCTGGTGACCCGAGGCCTGCCCGCCGGGTTCGGCGGCGCGCACCTGTCGCTCGCCGCCTTCGCCTCGCTGGTGCCGGCGGGCCTCGTCCTGATGGCGATCGAGGGGGCGTCCTGGCCGGTGCCCGGCCCGCGCGAGGCGATGCTCTTCACGGCCTGCGTCGCGGTGGGCATGCTGGCCTACCTGCTGATCGTGGCGGCAACGCGGGCGGGCGACATCGCGCTGGTCTCGTCCTTCCGCTACAGCCGGATGGTCTTTGCCCTGGCGATCGGCGTCCTTGTCTTCGGCGAGGTCCCGGACGGCGCGACCCTGATCGGTGCGGGGATCATCATCGGCTCGGGCCTCTACACGCTGGCGCGCGAGCGGCAGGCGCGACGCCGCGCCCGGGCCGCGGGCACGTCAGGGGGCTAGGCGCGCCGCGCCGCAGCGGGTATGAGGCGGGCGACCGGAACCCCGAGAGAGAGGGACGCCCCCATGAGCACCATCATCGACATCCACGCCCGCGAGATCCTCGACAGCCGCGGCAACCCGACCGTCGAGGTCGATGTCACCCTCGAAGACGGCACGCTGGGCCGGGCGGCGGTGCCGTCGGGCGCCTCGACGGGCGTCCACGAGGCCGTCGAGAAGCGCGACGGCGACAAGACCCGTTACATGGGCAAGGGCGTGCGGCAGGCGGTCGGCGCGGTGAACGGAGAGCTGGCCGAGGCGCTGGTCGGCGCCGACGCGACCGAGCAGGCCGCCATCGACGCCATGATGATCGAGATGGACGGCACCGCGAACAAGGGCCGCCTCGGCGCCAACGCGATCCTCGGCGTCTCGCTCGCCGTCGCCAAGGCCGCGGCCGAGTTCACCGGCCAGCCGCTTTATCGCTACGTCGGCGGCACCTCGGCGCGGGTCCTGCCGGTGCCGATGATGAACATCATCAACGGCGGCGAGCATGCCGACAACCCGATCGACATCCAGGAATTCATGATCATGCCGGTGGGGGCCGACAGCCTGTCCGAGGCCGTGCGCATGGGCTCGGAGGTGTTCCAAACCCTCAAGAAGGACCTCTCGGCGGCGGGGCTTGCCACCGGTGTCGGCGACGAGGGCGGCTTCGCGCCGAACCTCAGCTCGACCCGCGACGCGCTCGACTTCATCCTGAAGGCCATCGAGAAGGCCGGCTACACCCCGGGCGACGACATGATGCTGGCGCTCGACTGCGCCTCGACCGAGTACTTCAAGGACGGCAGCTATGTCCTGTCAGGCGAAGGGAAAACCCTGACGCCCGCCGAGAACGTGGCCTATCTCGAGGCGCTCTGCGCCGACTACCCGATCCTGTCGATCGAGGATGGTTGCGCCGAGGACGACTGGGAGGGCTGGAAACTGCTGACCGACACGCTCGGCGGCAAGGTGCAGCTCGTCGGCGACGACCTCTTCGTGACGAACCCCGAGCGCCTCGCCATGGGGATCGAGCGCGGCTGCGGCAACTCGCTGCTCGTCAAGGTCAACCAGATCGGCACCCTGACCGAGACGCTGGCGGCGGTCGAGCTCGCCCACCGCAACCGCATGACCTGCGTGATGTCGCACCGCTCGGGCGAGACCGAGGACGCGACCATCGCCGATCTCGCGGTCGCCACCAACTGCGGCCAGATCAAGACCGGCTCGCTGGCCCGCTCGGACCGGCTGGCGAAGTACAACCAGCTGATCCGGATCGAGG
>JAUHZL010000122.1 GCA_030425945.1 Alphaproteobacteria bacterium
AGGAGGGGCCACCCATGACCTTGATACGACTTGGATACTTTGCCGCGATCGCGGCCGTCGGGCTGATCTGTGCCTACGCGCCGCATCTCTTCTTCATCACCGCCGACAACTTCGCGCCGCTGAAACTTTTCGTGGCGCTCGGCGGTTTCATCGGAATGTTCTGGCTGCTGCACGAGGTGCATGCGCAGGGCCAGCGTGAACAGAAGGCCCGCCGGACGCAATGATCCTGACCACCACTCCCACCGTCGAGGGTTACCAGATCGCCACCTACCACGGCATCGTCGTGGGCGAGGCGATCCTCGGGGCCAACATCTTCCGGGACGTCTTCGCCGGGATCACCGACATCATCGGCGGCCGCTCCGGCGCCTATGAACAGTCGCTGGGCGAGGCCCGGACGACGGCGCTGGCGGAACTCGAAGACCGCGCGCGGGCCCTTGGCGCGAACGCGGTGGTGGGGGTGGATCTCGACTACGAGGTCATCAACAACATGCTGATGGTGTCCGCCTCGGGCACCGCGGTCACTCTGGGCTAGGAGCAGGCACGATGCTGGAAATCAGAAACCTTCACGTCAAGCTCGAGGAAGAGGACAAGCAGATCCTCAAGGGCGTCGATCTGACCATCGAGCCGGGCACCGTGCATGCGATCATGGGGCCGAACGGGTCGGGCAAGTCCACGCTGTCCTACGTCCTGTCGGGCCGCGACGGCTACGAGGTCACCGAGGGCAGCGCGTCGCTCGAAGGGCAGGACCTGCTGTCGATGGAGCCGGAAGAGCGCGCCGCCGCGGGCCTGTTCCTGGCCTTCCAGTACCCGGTCGAGATCCCGGGCGTCGGCAATATGACCTTCCTGCGCACCGCCGTGAACGCCCAGCGCGTGGCCCGCGGCCAGGACGAGATGAGCGCCGCCGACTTTCTGAAGCTGGTCCGCGAAAAGGCGAAGGACCTGAAGATCGACGCCGACATGCTGAAGCGTCCGGTCAACGTCGGCTTCTCCGGCGGCGAGAAAAAACGCAACGAAATCCTCCAGATGGCGATGCTGGAGCCGAAGATGTGCATCCTCGACGAGACCGACTCGGGCCTCGACGTGGACGCGATGAAGCTGGTCTCGGACGGGGTGAACGCGCTGCGCGACGCCGGGCGCTCGTTCCTCGTGATCACCCACTACCAGCGCCTGCTCGACCACATCCGCCCCGACATCGTGCATATCATGGCAAACGGAAGGATCATCCGCACCGGCGGGCCGGACCTCGCGCTCGAGGTCGAGACGAACGGCTACGGCGACCTGCTGGCGGAGGTGGGCTGATGGCCCTGCCTGCCGCGAAACAGGGGGCGCTCAACGGGCGCCTCGCCACGCTGAGCCTGCCCGAGGCCGGCGCCTGGGGCACCGAGGCGCGCCGCGACGCCCTTGCCCGGCTCGAGGCGATGGGGCTGCCGGGCCGCCGCGACGAGTATTGGCGCTTCACCGATCCGGGCCTGCTGAACGCGGCCGAGCCTGCCACGGCGGCCGCCTTCGAGAACGACGAGGCACCGCTCTTCTCGGCGGTGGATCGGCTGAAGCTGGTCTTCGTCGATGGCGTGTTCTCGCCAGAAAAGTCCGATGACATCGCCCTCGAAGGGCTTGAGATCGAACGGCTTTCCGAAGCCATGTCGCGCGACATCCATTGGGTGCGCGAGGTTTACGGCGTGCTGGAGGCCGGGGCGCACAGCCCGGTGCCGCGCCCGCACGCGGCGTTGAATACCGCCTTCGCCCGCGACGGGATCTGCATCCGCGCGACCGGCAAGGTCTCGAAACCCGTCAGCCTGATCTACCTGCACGAAGATGCCGGCTCGGACGCGATCCTGCACCACGTGATCCGGGTCGAGCCGGGCGCCGAGATGACCCTGCTGGAGAACGGTCCGGCCGCCGCGCGCTTCAACAAGTGCCTCGAGGTCGACGTCGCCGATACCGGCCGGTTCAACCATGTCCGGGCGCAGGGCCGCGACCACGAACGCGTGGCGGTGACCCATGTCTTTGCCCGGCTCGGCGCCGAAAGCACGTTCAAGTCCTTCACCATGACGGTGAACGGCGTGATGACCCGCAACGAAGCCGTGATCGACCTGACCGGACCGGACGCCACCGCGCATATCGCGGGCGCCTGCCTCGGCGACGGGGCCAAGGCCGCCTTCCATCACGACGATACCGTCTTCGTGCGGCACCGGGCCGAGAACTGCGAAAGCCGCCAGGTTTTCAAGAAAGTGCTGCGGAACGGCGCGACGGGCGTGTTCCAGGGCAAGATCCTCGTCGATCCGGGCGCGCAGAAGACGGACGGCTACCAGATCAGCCAGTCGCTGCTGCTGGACGGGGACAGCCAGTTCCTCGCCAAGCCGGAACTGGAGATCTACGCGGACGACGTGAAGTGCTCGCACGGCTCGACCTCGGGCGCGATCGACGAAACGGGCCTTTTCTACCTGCGCTCGCGCGGCATCCCGGAGGGCGAGGCGACCGACCTGATGGTGATTGCCTTCCTCGCCGAGGCGATCGACGAGATCGAAGACAGCGTGCTGGCCGAGGACGTGATCGAGCGCCTGAAAGGCTGGCTCGCCCGGCGGCGGCGGTCCTGATCCGCCCGTCATGCCGCTCTCGACAGACATCGTTGCCAGTTACCGCGGTCCGCGCCGGGTGGTCCGCCGCCACCTGTCGGGACCGGCGCAGGAAGGCCGGGCGCTCGCCTTCCTGATGATCGCCTGCGCGGTGCTCTTCATCGCGCAATGGCCGCGCCTGTCGCGGGAAGCCACGCTCGACCCCTCGGTCCCGTTCGAGGGGCGGGTGGCCGGGGCGCTGTTCGGCATCGTGCTGGTCCTGCCGTTGCTGGCCTATCTTGTGGCGCTGGTGGTGCATGGCCTCGCGCGTCTCGCGGGCGGCAAGGGCAGCACCTATGGCTCGCGCGTCGCGCTGTTCTGGGGGCTGCTTGCGGCCAGTCCGCTGGCGCTGTTCGACGGTCTCGTCGCCGGGTTCATCGGGGACGGGCCGCAGCGCGCCCTGTCCGGGGCCTTGTTTCTGGGGGCGTTCTTCTACATCTGGGGGGCAGGGTTGATCGAGGCACATCGACCGCCCACGGACAAGAGCAGGGCCCCGGAATGAACCTCACCATGTCGTCGCTGCTGTCGCTGGTCGTCGAGACCCTGCGCAACCCGCGCGAAGGGGCGTCCGCGATCCTGTCGATGACCCCGCCGCGTGCCGTGCTGTGGCAGGCGCTGGCCCTGGTCGTGGTCATCTCGGTGCTGATGTCGCACGGGGTCGAGGCGCTGTTCCCCCCGGTCGCGGGTGAGCTGGCCGGCCCCTTCAGCCTGTCGCCCTTCGCTCTGGTGATGGTGCAGGGCGGTCTGCTGCTGGTGATGGTCTTTGCCACGCTCTGGATCGGGCGCGCGCTCGGCGGCACCGGCTCGCTGGAGGAAACGCTGTTCCTCGTGACCTGGCTTCAGTTCATCATGATCTGCATCCAGGTCCTGCAGGTGGTCGCGCTGATCGTCATGCCGGTGTTCGCCGGGATCGTCGGAATCGCGGCATTGGCCCTGTTCCTGTGGCTGTTCGTGAACTTCGTGTCCGTGCTGCATGGGTTTCCCTCTCTCCTGCTGGTCTTCGTCGGCATCGTGGTCTCGGCCTTTGCCGTGGTCTTCGGCCTGTCGCTGATCCTGGCGCTGATCGGCGTCACTGTTCCCGGAGCCTTCGATGTATGACGTTCAGGCGGTCCGCCGCGACTTCCCGATTCTCGCGCGCGAGGTGAACGGCAAGCCGCTGGTCTATCTCGACAACGGGGCCTCGGCACAGAAGCCGCGCGTCGTGATCGACGCCGTGACGCGCGCCTACGAGATGGAATACGCCAACGTTCACAGGGGGTTGCACTTCCTGTCGAACCTTGCCACCGAGAAGTACGAGGCGGTGCGCGGGATCGTGGCGCGCTTTCTCGGGGCGCCGGATCCTGACACCATTGTCCTGAATTCGGGTACCACCGAGGGTCTCAACATGGTGGCCTATAGCTGGGCCATGCCCCGGTTCGAGGCGGGCGACGAGGTCGTTCTGTCGGTGATGGAGCACCACGCCAACATCGTGCCCTGGCATTTCCTGCGCGAGCGGCAAGGCGCCGTGCTGCGCTGGGTCGAGCCGGACGCCCGGGGTGTGCTGGATGCGCAACGGGTCATCGACGCGATGACCACGCGTACAAAATTGGTCGCCATTACCCATCTTTCCAACGTCTTGGGCAGCGTCGTTGACGTCAAGGCGATCTGCGACGCCGCCCGGGCGCGGGGGATTCCCGTTCTGGTCGATGGCAGCCAGGCCGCGGTGCACATGCCGGTCAACGTCGCCGAGATCGGCTGCGACTTCTACGCAGTCACCGGGCACAAGCTCTACGGACCGTCGGGCTCGGGCGCGATCTACGTGCATCCCGACCGGCTGGCCGAGATGCGGCCCTTCATGGGCGGCGGCGACATGATCCGCGAGGTCACGCGCGACACGGTGACCTACGCCGATCCGCCGATGAAGTTCGAGGCCGGGACGCCGGGCATCGTGCAGACCATCGGCCTCGGCGTCGCGCTCGAGTACATGATGGATCTCGGGCTCGAGAACATCGCCGCGCACGAGCGGCGCCTGCGCGACTATGCCCGGAGCCGCCTCGACGGGCTGAACTGGGTCAACGTGCAGGGCCACGCGCCCGACAAGGCGGCGATCTTCTCGTTCACGCTGGACGGGGCCGCGCATGCGCATGACATCTCGACCGTGCTCGACAAGAAGGGGGTCGCGGTCCGCGCCGGGCATCACTGTGCCCAGCCGCTGATGCAGCACCTTGGCGTGCCGGCGACCTGCCGCGCCAGCTTCGGCCTCTACAACACCGAAGGCGAGGTCGATGCCCTGGTCGAGGCGCTGGAGCTTTGCCACGACCTGTTCGGCTGACACGCCGGGTCCCGGCCCCTCGAGGCAACCGGGTGCGCGAACGGCTTGAACCCACGGGATTTATCGGTCGCGGATTCGAGGGCGCCTGGCGCAAGTTCAAGATTGCAGCCCCCGCGCCGATGGCCTATACGCTGCCCCACGGCACCCGTAGCTCAGCTGGATAGAGCGCTGCCCTCCGAAGGCAGAGGCCAGAGGTTCGAATCCTCTCGGGTGCGCCAGCCTCCCTCATCCGCCGAAAGCGTTTCTGCTCAGTGCTCAAGCTGCGTCCGGGCATGAAAAAAGCCCCGACGCCGTGGCGTCAGGGCCTTTGATGGCGCGCGGTGTCGGTTGGGCTCAGGAGCCCCAACTGCGCACCTGGCCGCAATCCATATGGACGAAGTTCGACCGGGAATAGCGCCCGACGCCGCCCGCTTCGCAGGCGGCCGCGGCCTGGGCCATCTGGTTCACCGAGCGCGAGTTCAGCCGCAGGTCGGCCGCCTGGCCCTGCATGTGCAGCGAATTGCGGGCCACGCCGCTGGAGCGCGCGCGCAGCATCGCGTTGGTCTCCGGGCTACGATAGCCGGAGAGCAGCAGGTAGGGCTCGTCCACGTCCAGCAGGCGATGCGCGGCGGTCATGATGTCGACGGTGCGCCGGTCGATCCCGTGCAGCGCGTTGTTCCGCCAGTCGCGCATGAAGAAGGTGATCTCGTCGAGTGCCTCGTCGACGTACTCGCCTTCGATCCAGTAGATCGTGTCGAGCCGTTCGCCCGTGCGCCCGGAATACATGCGGATGCGGCGGATGTCGCCGCCGCCCCGCAGGAACCCTGCCGCGTTGGCGTAGAACGGCGCGGCCGCAACGGTGGTCGCCGCAAAAGCGCCGAGCAGGCCCCGCCGGGTGATGTTCCCCAAGGATTGATTGCTCATTTGGTTTGCCTGTCCCACACGGCGGCCCGGTTTGTACCGGACTCGCTCACAGTTGACCCCCAAGTGCCGTAAACATGACATAATCCGTGAAGGGGCGAAAGGGCGACAGGACGGTTGTCCACGGGATTCTCCTGTATCGGCAAGAACTTGCGTATCGACGCTGGCAGCGGCTGCAAAACTTTGTTGCGATCGCCCTGTCAGACCCTAGGGATGGAGGCGGCCCGGAACGTTGCGGAATCGCCGCGGACCGTTGAAAAACAACCGCAAACCCGGTGTAACACCGGAATGTGAATGGACTCCGAAGACACCAGATCGTGTGGTCGGGAGGACAAGAAGGAGCAGACCCGTGACCGACCAGACCCGCGCCGCGCGCCCGTTCTTCCAGCTTTCCGCAGCCGTTGCGCTGTTGTCCGCCGCCGTGCTGCCGCAAGCCGCCCAAGCCGAAGGCGGGATCACCGCGTTCAAGCTGGCGGTGGCCGAGGCCGCCTCCGACATCGACGGGCTGGCGACCTTCTACCGCGAGACGGATTACGCCGACCTCTTCACCGGGGCCGACGATGCCGACCGCCGCTTCGCCGTGCTGAACGCGCTGCTGAATGCCGACGATCACGGGCTTCCGGCCGGACGCTACGCGCCGCAGGCCTTCCGCAGCCTGTTCGACGGCATCGACAGCGAGCGCCAGCGCGGCTTCGCCGAGGTGGCGGCGGCGAAGATGTTCCTCTCCTACGCGCGCGACATGGAGTCGGGGGCACTGGAGCCGGGATCGATCGACGCCGGGATCGTCCGGACGCTGCCGCGCCGCGACCCCGCCAAGCTGCTGCAGGACCTTGCCGAGGGCGAGCCGACCCGCGTGCTGCATGACCTGATCCCGCCGTCGCCGCACTACGCGCGCCTGATGCGGGCCAAGTTCGAGCTGGAAACGACGCTGGCCGCCGGCGGCTGGGGCGAGACGGTGCGGGCCAACGCGCTGCGCCCGGGCGAGACGGGGCCGTCGGTCATCCAGTTGCGCGACCGGCTGGTGGCGATGGGCTATCTCGCGCCGACCGCGACCGCGACCTATGATGGCAGCATCGAAGCCGCGGTGCGCCAGTTCCAGATCGATACCGGGCTCGAGCCGGACGGCGTGGCCGGGGCCTCGACCATCCGCAACATCAACGTCGAGCCGGTGCAGCGCCTGCAGCAGGTCCTCGTCGGACTGGAGCGCGAGCGCTGGATCAATTTCGAGGAAGGGCTGGGGCAGCGCCACATCATGGTGAACATCCCCGACTTCCACGTGCAGATCTACGACGACGGCAAGGTCAGCTTCGAGACCCGCTCGGTCGTCGGCCGCCAGCGCGAGGACAAGCGCACGCCCGAGTTCTCGGACATGATGGACCACATGGTCATCAACCCGACCTGGCACGTGCCGCGCTCGATCGCGACGCTGGAATACCTGCCGAACATGCAGCGCAACCCGAACGCGCACAGCTACCTGCGGCTGATCGACGGGGCAGGGCGGGTGGTGCCGCGCTCGGCCATCAACTTCGCCGCCTACACGCCGGGCAACTTCCCGTTCGACATGCAGCAGCCGCCGTCGAACAGCAACGCGCTCGGTCTCGTGAAGTTCATGTTCCCCAACCCGTGGAACATCTACCTGCACGACAGCCCGGCGAAGAACCTGTTCAACACCGAGGTGCGGACCCATTCCTCGGGCTGCGTGCGCCTCGCCCGGCCCTTCGAGTTCGGCTATGCGCTTCTCGCCAAGCAGGAAGACGATCCGGTCGGCACCTTCCAGCGCATCCTGCGCACGGGGCAGGAAACCCGCGTCGACCTCGAGAACCCGGTGCCGGTCCACATCACCTATCGCACGGTCTGGGCCCCGGTGCGCGGGAACCTGCAGTACCGCGACGATGTCTACGGCCGGGATCGGCTGCTCTGGTCCGCGCTCGAGCGGGCAGGGGTGGCGCTGCGCGCGGTTCAAAGCTAAACCCCGGTGCAACGGGGAAGAACGGCGACCGGTCCCCGGTCGCCGTTGTCGTGTCAGGACGTTCCATGAGCCATACCATCGCCGAGATCGCGGCAGCGCTTGACGCCCGCGCCGAGGGCAACACCACGCTGACCATCCGCCGGGCTGCCGAGCCGGGCCGGGCGGGGCCCGATGATCTCGCGCTCGCCATGTCGCCCGCTTATGCCGACGGGCTGGCGCAGGGGCGCGCCCGGGCCGCCGTCC
>JAUHZL010000123.1 GCA_030425945.1 Alphaproteobacteria bacterium
TGCGGATGTCGTGTTCGCCGATGGTCAGGTTCAGGATCGGCACGCCCTGCGCCTCGAGCGCGCGGGCGCGGTGGAAGATGCCCCAGCCGTCGTCGCCGCCCGGCGTCAGCCCCTCGATCCGCTCCGATACCCGCATGGCGCGACTCCCTGTCTTCCGGTCTCGGCGACAGGACCCGCCCGGCGGACGCTTGTCAAACCGCCCGGGCGGGCGTAAGCGCAGGGCATGACGACGATGACCGCCCAGATCGGACCGATTTGTCGCTGACCCCCTCGCGGTCGGCGCAGCGCTTCGTCGTTTTCCTCCGGAACGATCCTTGCTAAGCCGCCCGCGCGTGCCAGGAAGGAGTGTGTCCCGATGACCGACGGACCCGTGAGACTGCACAACACCGCGACGCGCCGGAAGGAGGTCTTCGTTCCGCGCGATCCTTCGGACGTGCGCCTCTACCTGTGCGGGCCGACGGTGTACGACCGCGCCCATCTCGGCAACGCCCGGCCGGTCATGGTGTTCGACGTGCTGGTCCGGCTGTTGCGGCAGGTTTATGGTGCGGAGGCGGTGACTTACGTCCGGAACTTCACGGACGTCGACGACAAGATCAACGCCCGGGCGATGCAGCGCCGGGACGCGGGCGATCCGCGGCCGCTGGTCGAGATCGTGCGCGCCATCACCGACGAGACGATCGACTGGTATCACGCGGACATGGATGCGCTCGGGGCCTTGCGTCCCGACCACGAACCGCGCGCGACCGACTACATCCCGCAGATGGTGGCGATGATCGGCGAGCTGGTCGCGAAGGGCCATGCCTACGAAGCTGACGGGCATGTCCTGTTTTCGGTCGCGAGCTATCCGGAGTACGGGCGGCTATCGGGCCGGTCGGTCGAGGACATGATCGCCGGGGCGCGGGTCGAAGTGGCCCCGTTCAAGCGCGATCCGATGGATTTCGTGCTGTGGAAGCCCGCGGCGGAGGACGAGCCGGGCTGGCCGTCGCCCTGGTCGCGCGGGCGGCCGGGCTGGCATATCGAGTGCTCGGCGATGTCGCGCGAACTCTTGACACCCTCGTTCGATATTCACGGCGGCGGCAACGACCTGATGTTCCCGCACCACGAGAACGAGATCGCCCAGTCCTGCTGCGCCGATCCCGGGGCAGGGTTCGCGCAGGTCTGGCTGCACAACGAGATGCTGCAGGTCGAGGGCAAGAAGATGTCGAAGTCGCTCGGCAACTTCTTCACCGTGCGCGACCTGCTGGATCGCGGCGTGCCGGGCGAGGTGATCCGCTTCGTGTTCCTGAGCACGCATTACCGCAAGCCGATGGACTGGACGGAGAAGAAGCGGGCGGAAGCTGAAAAGACGCTCGATTATTGGCAGCGGCTTACCCTGACATGCGAGCCGACGCCGTTGTCGGAATTTATTCCAGCGGCCGAGATTGTCGATGCGGTCGCGGATGATTTGAATACACATCTCGCTCTTGTATACCTTCGATCTCTGACCGATCAGCCTCAAAAGCTTTTGGACAACGCTCGTTGGCTTGGCTTGCTTTCAGATGCGCAACGAGAGGATCATCGAGCTCGTGTCGCCACTTACGAAATGGGCCATGGAAAAGCCCCATCTTCTGAGTTGGCGTCACTTGCGTCTAGTCTCGATCTTGCGCGGAATAAGGCAAAACTCTCAAAAGACTACTCAGAAGTCGATGCACTCAAGGCGTCTCTGCTTGCCGCAGGTGTAGAAGTCCGCATGTCAAAAGACGGCGTCGAACTCGTGCCCGGTCCAAGCTTCGATCCCGCCAAACTGGAGGCGCTGAAATGAGCCGCGAGCGTCTTTATCTCTACGACACCACCCTGCGAGACGGGCAACAGACACAGGGTGTGCAGTTTTCGCTGGCCGAGAAACAGCGGATCGCCACGCTGCTCGATAGTCTCGGGATCGACTATATCGAGGGCGGCTGGCCGGGGGCGAACCCGACCGACAGCGCTTTCTTCGAGGCCGCGCCCGAAACGCGGGCGACCTTCACCGCCTTCGGGATGACCAAGCGGGCGGGAAGGTCCGCCGAGAATGACGAGGTGCTCGCGGCCGTCCTGAACGCGGGAACACCGGCGGTCTGCCTCGTCGGCAAGACGCATGATTTCCATGTGAAAACTGCACTCAACATCACGAATTCGGAGAATGTCGAGAACATCGGCAAGTCGGTGGCGCACCTTGTCGCGCAAGGCCGCGAGGCGCTGTTCGATGCCGAACATTTCTTCGATGGCTACAAGAGCGATCCGGCTTATGCGCTCGACTGCCTGACGGCGGCGCTGGAGGCCGGGGCGCGCTGGATCGTGCTCTGCGACACCAACGGGGGCACCCTGCCGGACGAGATCGGCCGGATCACGCGGGCGGTGATCGACGCCGGCGTTCCGGGCGACCGGCTTGGCATCCACACCCATGACGACACCGGCAACGCGGTGGCGGGCAGCCTTGCGGCGGTCGATGCCGGGGCGAGGCAGATCCAGGGCACGCTGAACGGGCTGGGCGAGCGGTGCGGGAACGCGAACCTGACGACCCTGATCCCGACGCTGCTGCTGAAGGAACCCTATGCAAGCGCGTTCAGCATTGGGGTGGACGCGGAGCGGCTGCAGGGCCTGACGCGCGCCAGCCGGGTGCTGGACGAGATCCTGAACCGGGTGCCGCTGAAGTCAGCGCCCTATGTCGGGGCGAGTGCGTTCGCCCACAAGGCCGGGCTGCACGCGAGCGCGATCCTGAAGGACCCCACCACCTACGAGCATATCGAGCCGGGCCTCGTCGGGAATGCGCGGGTCATCCCGATGTCGAACCAGGCGGGACAGTCGAACCTGCGGCAGCGGCTGTCCGAGGCGGGGCTCGACCTGCCGGCCGGGGATCCCCGGCTCGGGATGATCCTCGACGAGGTCAAGCAGCGCGAGGATCGCGGCTATGCCTTCGATTCGGCTCAGGCGAGTTTCGAACTGGTGGCGCGCGACGTTCTCGGCCTGACGCCGCGGTTCTTCGAGGTCAAGCGCTACCGGGTCACGGTGGAGCGCCGGAAAAACAAACACAACCGCATGGTTTCGCTCTCCGAGGCGGTGGTCGTGGTGAAGGTCGGCAGCGAAAAGATGTTGTCGGTATCAGAATCCATGGATGCGACGGGAACCGACCGGGGACCGGTCAACGCGCTGTCGAAGGCGCTGGTCAAGGATCTGGGGCCTTACACGGCCTATCTTGCGGACATGCGGCTGGTCGATTTCAAGGTGCGCATCACGGGTGGCGGGACGGAAGCGGTGACGCGTGTCCTGATCGACAGCGAGGACGGGCAAGGCCGCCGCTGGTCTACGGTGGGTCTGTCCGCGAACATCGTGGACGCCAGCTTCGAGGCGCTCGTCGATGCGATCCGCTGGAAGCTGATCCGCGATGGCGCGCCCGAGGCCGCGCTGGCGGCGGAGTAGGGCGGCATGGCGCGGACGGAGACCGGACCGGGCCTCGACTTCCGCGGGCGGACCGGGGCCGGATCCGATGCACACCTGTGCAGGATTGCCGGTCAGCGCGTGCGGCTCTATCCCGGGCCGGACGCCGCGCCGCTGGTCCTGATGGTGCATGGCTCGGGCTGGCACGGGCAGCAATTCCACGCGCTGGCCAGCCGCGTCTCGGCTGCGGGTCTGGCCGAGGTTCTGGTTCCGGACCTGCGCGGGCACGGGGCCGATCCCGAGCGGCGGGGAGATGTCGATTACATTGGCCAGCTCGAGGATGACCTGGCGGCGCTGATCGACGCGCGCGGGCAGGGACGGCGGATCGTGATGGTCGGGCATTCCTCGGGTGGCGGCCTCGTGGTGCGATTTGCCGGCGGACGGCATGGCGGGCGGCTCGATGCCGCCGTTCTTCTGGCGCCCTATCTCGGCCATCGCGCCCCCTCGTCGCGGCCCGGATCCGGGGGATGGGCCCGGGTGCGGACGGGCCGGATCATCGCGCTGACGCTGCTGAACGCGCTGGGGATCACGGCGTTGAACCACGTGCCGGTCATCGGGTTCCGGTTCCCGGCCGAGATCCTCGACGGGCCGCTCGGCCAAACGGTGACGACCGAGTACAGTTTTCGCCTGAACACCAGCTACGCGCCCCGGCGCGACTGGCAGGGCGATCTTGCCCGTTTGCCGCGCTGGCGGCTGCTGGCGGGGGCCGAGGACGAAGCCATGAAGGCCGACAGATATTCGGAAGCGCTGTGGGCGGTCCCGGCGCCGGGCGAGGTGGTGATCCTCGACGGGGTGGGTCACCTCGATCTGCCCGACCGGGACGAGGTCTTTGCGGCGCTGCGGGAGGTCCTGGAATGAGCGTTCCGGATCAAGGGGTTGCCGCCTGCGCGGCGCTGGTCGCAACCGGGGATCCCGATCGGTTCCGCGCCATCATGGCGGCGCCGGTCGCCCTGCGCGAGCGGCTGTTTCCCTTGGCAGCCTTCGCGCTGGAGATTGCGCGCGCGCCCTGGGTGACCGAGGAACCGATGATCGCCGAAATGCGCCTGCAGTTCTGGCGGGACACGCTGGAGGAGGCCGCCGCCGGCAAGCCGCCCCGGGCGCATGAAGTGGCCGCCCCCTTGGCGCGTGTCCTCGTCGGGCAGGGCCTGCCGGTGGAGGTGCTCGACCGGGCGGTGGCCGCGCGGCGCTGGGACATCTACCGCGACGCCTTCGAGGACGAAGCCGCGCTGGATCGCTACCTCGACGAAACCGGCGCGGGCCTGATGTGGGTCGCGGCGCTGGCCTGTGGCGCGCGCGGTTCGGACGAAGCCCCGGTGCGCGCGGTCGGGCGGGCGCATGCGCTGGCGCGGTTCCTCGTCGCGGTACCGGACCTCGAGGCCCGGGGGCGCGTGCCGCTGGTGGATGGCCGTCCGGCTGCGGTGGCCGCACTGGCGCGGCGCGGACTGCAGGACCTGAAGACCGGCCTCGCCGCGCGCGTGGCCAACCCGGCGCTTTACGAGGCGGTCACGGCCGGGCCGATCCTGAGCCGCGCCGTGAAGCAGCCAGGTGCCGTGGCTCAGGGACGTCTCGTCCCGTCGCGCGCGGTGCAGTCTATGCGCCTGATGCGGGCGGCGCTGCGCGGACGGCTCTGAGCCCTCAAACCGCTTTGTGGCGGAGGCTCAGCCAGATCAGCGCAGCCCCGGCCAGCGTCAGGAAGGGCACCATCGCGATGTTCACCGCGTTCCAGCCCTGCACGACGTCGCCGCCCGCGCAGTTCATCAGGCCGCCCGAGGCGAGCGAGGCGAGCGTCACGCAGCCGAAGACGATCGCGTCGTTCAGGCCCTGAACGCGGCCGCGCTCGTGCGGGGCGTGGGCCCCGGCCAGCATCGTCGTCGCCCCGATGAAGCCGAAGTTCCAGCCGATCCCGAGCAGGACCAGAGCGCCGAAGAAGTTCATCAGATCAACGCCTTGCAGCGCGATGCCGCCCGCGGCGGCGAGCATGACGAGACCGGTCGCAACGACCTTCGTCGTGCCGAAGCGCGCGATGACGTGGCCGGTGAAGAAGGAGGGCGCGAACATCGCCAGCACATGTGCCGTCACCACGTCGGCGGCGCTGGCCTGCCCGAAGCCACAGCCGACAACCGCCAGCGGCGTCGAGGTCATCACGAGGTTCATCAGCGCGTAGGAGACCATCGCGCAGATGATGGCGACGGCGATGGTCGGGTCGCGCAGCAACTCCATCCGCGACCGGCCGCGCGGGGCGTCATGCGCCGGGACCGGCGGTTTCGGGATGTCGAGGAAGACGAACAGCAGCGCGCCGATCAGGTTGATGGCGATCACCGCGAGATAGGTTCCGAGGAACGGCACCACCATCGATTCCGAGGTCACCTTGACCAGTTGCGGCCCGATGATCGCCGAGGCGAGGCCGCCGGCCATGACATAGGAAATCGCTTTCGGACGGAAGCTGTCGGAGGCGGTGTCGGCGGCGGCGAAGCGATAAAAACCCTGCGCCGACATGTAGATACCGGTCAGCAGCGAACCCAGCAGGAAGAGCGCGAAGGACTGGGTGATCAGGCCCCAGGCCCCGATTGCGGCCCCGGTGGCCCCGCCCATGGCGCCCACGAAGAAGCCTGCGCGGCGGCCGAACTTCTGCATGAAGGCCGAGATCGGCGTTGCGGTGAGCATCGAGCCGAGCACGATCAGCGAGATCGGCAGGGTTGCGAAACAGGCGTTCGGCGCGAGCGATTGCCCGGCAAGCCCGCCGATGGTGAAGATCATCGGCATCTGGGCCCCGAGCAGGCCTTGCGCGGCAACGAGGACCGCGACGTTGCGTTTGGCGCGGGTCTCGGCGGCGGAAGCGGGGAGGGTGGGGTCGATGGGGGCCATGACCGCTGCTTACCCGATCCCATGCAGACTTGTGAATGTGCGAAATCGCAGGGTAGCGTGAGACACATGAGCGTCGGGCGCATCATCGAGACGGACGGCTGCGTTGCCGAGGGTGCGGCGTGGCTGGCCGGGCGCGATCCGCGGTTTCAAAGCGCTTTGGACGAGGTCGGACCGCTGCCCCTGCGGCTGCGGCCGGACGGCTTTGCCGAATTGCTGGGCGCCATCGTCAGCCAGCAGGTCAGCGTCGCCTCGGCGCGCGCGATCTGGGCCCGGATGGAGGCGGCCGGTCGGACCAGCCCAGAAGCGATTCTGTCGGCGGGCGACGACGATCTGCGGGCCTGCGGGCTGTCGCGGCAGAAGATCCGCTATGCCCGCGCGCTGGCCGAGGCCGATCTGGACTACGGCGCGCTCAGGCACCTGCCGACGGAAACGGTGGTGACCACGCTGGTCGCCGTGCCCGGGATCGGGCGCTGGACGGCCGAGATCTATGCCATGTTCTCGCTCGGGCGGGCGGATGTCTTCGCGCCCGCCGACCTTGCCCTGCAGGAAGCGGCGCGCATCCTGTTCGATCTCGAGGCGCGGCCGACCGAACGGGTGCTGCGCGAGATGGCCGCAGACTGGTCGCCCTGGCGCAGCGTTGCGGCGCGGGTGCTCTGGGCCTACTACCGGGTGGCCAAGCAAAGGGAGGGTCTGCGGTGACACGGGTTCTGGACAGTGATCGGCGCGGTGCGCCCAAGGGGCAGGCCGAGCGGCTGGTGATCTTCCTGCACGGCTATGGCGCGGACGGCGCAGACCTGCTGGGACTGTCCGAGCCGCTGGCCCCGCACCTGCCGGGAACCGCCTTCTACAGCCCGAACGCGCCCGAGCGCTGCACCGGCAACCCCTTCGGATTCCAGTGGTTTCCGATCCCGTGGATCGACGGCTCGTCCGAGGAGGAAGCCGAGGCGGGGCTCGCCCGGGCGGCGGACGACCTGAACGCCTTCCTCGACGCGGTGATGGCCGAGGAGGGGATCGGCCCGGAGGCGACCGCCCTGATCGGCTTCAGCCAGGGCACGATGATGAGCCTGCACGTTGCCCCCCGCCGGGCCGAGCCCTTTGCCGGGGTCGTCGGCTTCTCGGGGCGGTTGCTGACCCCCGAGACGCTGGAGGACGAGGTCGTCTCGCGCCCGCCGGTGCTGTTGATCCACGGCGACGCGGATGACGTGGTGCCGGTCGCGGCGCTGCCGGAAGCGGCGAACGCGCTGACCGGGGCGGGGTTCGAGGTCTATGCCCACGTGTCGCGCGGCACGGCGCATGGCATCGCCAACGACGGGCTCGGCGTGGCACTGGCGTTCTTGCGGGAAAAGCTCGGCTTCGATGCGCCGGGGGACGCCGGGGCAGGCTGATCCTGCCTGCCGCGCAAGCGGCACCGCCCGCTTTTGCGTCATGGAACTGATACCGAATCGTTCTACCTCAAGCCCAGCCCCGGATCGCAGATCGTGAGGCTTGCCAGATGGCAATGGACATATATAGTCGATCCTAAGCTGGGGCGGGTCGTCCCGCTCTGGTGCCGGGACGCGGGCAGGCAGAGCGGAGGCAGAGTCGGCGATGGACGGGGACTTCAGGGCGCAATTCGTGCGCGAACCCAACT
>JAUHZL010000124.1 GCA_030425945.1 Alphaproteobacteria bacterium
AAGCCCAATAAAGATCAGGACGTGTGACTACATGGCTTTGCTCGCCCCTATCGCTAACTCATTGATATGACGTAGGCGACAGCACCACCTTGGCCAAATTCTCAAAGATTTTGTCGAACTTGGGGGGTGCGGGCCTCCTCGATCCGGTAGGGGTCGCAGCCCTGCCCCTCGAGCCGGGACCAGTAGTCGCCGCGCATGCCCTGCGTTCCGGCGGCGAGACAGGCGAGGCCGGCGCTGGCCTGATAGAGCTTCATCACCCCGCCGAGACGCGGCGCGCGGTCATTCTCGGGCGTCGGCCCCACGGTCTTGACGAAGACGACATGCGGCACGCTGAGGATCGACAGCGTGACGTTCAGGCCGGTGCGGCCCGAGACGCAGCGCATGGTGGCATCGGCCTCCTCGGGCAGGCGGTCGAGGCTGGCGACCGACAGGCCCCAGCCGACGAGCTTGCGCCCGACCACGAAGCGGTCGCGGTCGCGATCGACCCAGCCCTGGTCCTGCAGGACGGCGAGCAGCTTGATCAGCGAGTTGCGCTGGATACCGGTGCGGCGCTGGATGTCATCGAGGGTGGCGGGGCCGCGCTCGCCCGCAAGGCAATCGATCACGGAACCGGCGCGAACAAGAAACGGGCGACTCATGGCTGGGACCTCCTCTGGACCGGATCGAACGTCGGGAGATCACAGACACTTGTACCAGCACACAGCCCGAAACCGGGTCGGTCGTCCCCGGCGTCAGGCTCGGGAGAACCGGTGCCGGGGCGACCAACCTCCTAACGTAGCCTAAATTGACCAGCGTCAAAGTCGGGCATTCCATACCCGAAATCCCCACGGACGGCTCGCCTTTAGCCCGCCAGAACCGCCCCCGTCCCGACCCGGCGGCGCAGCGTGGCGACCCGTGCGCGCAGCTCGTCCCGCAGGGGGCCCAGGCGCGGGCGGTCCGCGAGCGTGGTGAACCAGTGCGCGGGCGGCGCGCGCCCGGCGCGGCGGTTCTCCCAGCGCAGGGCGCGCAGGACGGCCTCGGCCTCGGGCGGCAGGCGGTCGGGGATCTCGTGCCCGTTCAGCACCCCCCAGACCCCGGTCCAGAGGCGCCCGACCGACCACGGGTTGTAGCCGCCGCCGCCCAGCACGAGGAAACGGTCGGTGAGCGCGCGCAGCGCCGCGACGGCGGACCAGTGCGCCCGGTTCGACAGCGCCAGCCGGGACAGCGGGTCTTCCTCGACCGCGTCGGCCCCGCATTGCAGCACGATGGCGTCCGGGCGGAAGGCGGCGGTGGCGGGCAGGATCAGCTCGTTCAGGACGAAGGCGAACTCGGTATCGTTGAAACCCTTCGGCACCGGCAGGTTGATCGCCGACCCGCCGGCCGTGTCGTCGAGCGCGCCGGTGAAGGGCCAGCGGCGTTCCTCGTGGACCGAGATCATCCGGATGTCGGGATCGCCCGCGAAGGCGCTTTCGACCCCGTCGGCATGGTGCGCGTCGATATCGACATAGACGATGCGGCGCACCCCGGCCCGGCGCATGGCCAGCATCGCCAGCACCGGATCGTTGAGATAGCAGAACCCCGCCGCCCGGTCGCGGAAGGCGTGGTGCGTGCCGCCGGCGGGGTGGTGGATCACGCCCGGGGTGCGCAGAAGCTCGCCCGCCAGCAGCGATCCGCCCGCGCTGGTCGCCGGGCGCCGCCACATCTCGGGGAAGACCGGGCAGGCCGTGGTGCCCAGCCCGTGGCGCTGGCGCACGGCGTCGCTGACGGCCTGCGCCGCTTCGGCGGCGACGAGGGCGGCGACGTAATCGGGGTCGTGGAACAGGGTCACGGCGAGGGGCTTGGCGCGCGGCGACCGGCGGTACTGCCCGGGGGCCACCCAGCCCAGCGCGCGGGTCAGGTCCATCACCGTCGAGACGCGCGGGATGCGCAGCGGGTGCCAGCCGCCGTAGGAGGAGGCGCGGTAGATCTCGTGCCCGAGCAGAAGCGGCGTCGGGGCCGGTCCTGTCACCCGCCGAGCGCCGCTTCGATGGCGCGCCGCATCGGGGCCGAGCCCGGCCGCGTCGAGGACGGGAAATAGGCGACCGGCTGGCCCTCGGCGTCGAGCAGGACCTTGTTGAAGTTCCAAGTCGGCGCGATGCCGTGCTCGCTGGCGAGCCAGGCGTAGAACGGATGCGCCTGTGCGCCGCGGACATGGGTGATCGTGGTCATCGGCAGGGTCAGACCGAAGTTGACCGCGCAGAACTCCTTGACCGCGGCCTCGGTGGCCAGCTCCTGGTTGAAGTCGTCGGACGGCACCGCCAGCACCACGAGACCGCGGTCGCGATAGGTCTCGTAGAGCGCCTGAAGGCCTTCGTACTGGGGGGTAAAGCCGCATTGCGAGGCCGTGTTGACCACCAGCACCGGCTTGCCGCGCCACGCGTCGAGGTCGAGCGTCCCGCCGTCGATCGAGTCGAAGCGGAAGGGGCCGGCAAGGGCGGCGCTGCCGATCATCACGAGGGCGGCGGCAAGGGCGGCGAGACGGCGCGGCATCGGGGTCCTCCGGGGTCTGCGAACGGTTGGGCCGGAGGGTAGCGGCCCCGCGCCAGGGTTCAAGCGCACGGACCTCACCATTGCGTGCCCCTCGTCCGGGGGTCTTTTGGTACCGTCGAAACCCGTGTATGCATGGCGGAATTGCGTCGTGCAAAACGCGGCGCGCCCGAGAGCAGAGTGCCGGGACCCCGGCAGAACAGGACAGATCCGGCATGGCGTTGCCCGTCCTTCCCCCCGGCGAGGTTGTTCCTCGTCATGGTCAGCTTCCGCTGGTGCTCGGCACCCGCAGCAAGCGGGATGTGCGCACGCAATTCGCGGCCCTGTGCTACCGGACCGGGCGCAAGGGCCCCAAGATCCTGCTGATCTCGAGCCGCGATACCGGGCGCTGGATCCTGCCGAAGGGCTGGCCGATCGACGGCAAGACGCCCTCGGAATGCGCCGCGATCGAGGCCTGGGAAGAGGCTGGCGTCCGTGGCCGCATGCGGCAGGACGCCATCGGCATCTACAGCTACACCAAGGAACTCGACACCGGGGTGAACCTGCCGGTCGTCGTGGTGGTCTTCGCGCTGCGGGTGCAGGAGCTGGCCAAGGAGTGGCCCGAGGCCGGGGAGCGCACGCGCAAGTGGGTCTCGCCGAAGAAGGCCGCCCGGCTGGTGGACGAGGCCGACCTCGCGCAGCTGCTGGTCCGGTTCGACCCGGCCTGAGCCCTGTGCGCATCGGCGGGATTGAAATGGTCCGCCCGATGGTTAGCTTTGCGCCCTGATGGCAAGGAGGCCCCCAGGGGCCGGAACCCGGGATGATCAAGTACACGCTGAAATGCACGGCGGGACATACCGCCGACAGTTGGTTCCAGTCGGCAAGCGCCTACGACACGCTGGCCGCGCGCGGTATGGTCGCCTGCCCGGTCTGCGGCAGCGCCGAGGTGGAAAAGGCGCTGATGGCCCCGCGTGTGCGCCCGGCCGAGGACGCCGCCCCGGCCCCCGCCCCGACCGAGGCCCCGGTGCCGGTGCTGTCCGCGCCGCAGTCGCCGCTGGAAAAGGCGCTGGCCGAGCTGCGCGCGAAGGTCGAGCGCGACAGCACCTATGTCGGCGCGAGCTTCGCGGCCGAGGCGCGCAAGATGCACGAGGGCGAGGCGCCGCAGCGGGCGATCCATGGCGAGGCGCGGCCAGACGAGGCGCGCGCGCTGATCGAGGACGGCGTGCCGGTGATGCCCCTGCCCTTCCTGCCGCGCGAAAAGGCGAACTGAGCATGGTCACGGTGGTCACCGGCGCGAATCGCGGCATCGGCGCCGCGCTGGTCGCGGAGCTGGCGCGCGGCGGGCAGACCGTGCGCGGCTGCGCGCGGGTGCCGGGGCCGGGTCAGATCCCGCTCGACGTGACCGACGCGGACAGCGTGGCGGGGCTGGGCCGGGCGCTCGACGGGCAGCCGGTCGACCTGTTGGTGTGCAACGCGGGCGTCTACCTCGACCGGCAGGAGGGGTTGTCGGACGGCTATGCGCCCGACCTTTGGGCCAAGAGCTTCGCGGTCAACGTGACCGGCGTCTTCCTCTGCGTGCAGACGCTGTTGCCGCATCTGCAACAGGCGGCGAACGCGACCGGGCTGGCCCGCGTCGCGATCATCTCCAGCCAGATGGGCTCGACCCAGCGCGCGCCGGGCGGCAGCTACATCTACCGGGCCAGCAAGGCCGCGGCGGTGAACCTCGGGCGCAACCTCGCGACCGACCTGCGTGATCTCGGGATCGCGGTCGGGATCTATCACCCGGGATGGGTCCGCACCGACATGGGCGGCGGCGCGGCCGACATCGACGTCGGCGAAAGCGCCTCCGGCCTCGCGGCACGGTTCGGGGAACTGGACCTCGCCTCGACCGGCTGTTTCCGCACCTGGGACGGCCGCGACCACCCGATCTGAGGGCGGCACCTCCCGCGTCCCGGCCAGAAAGCTTCACGCGAGCGGCACGGTCTTGCCCGATTGTCCTGCGATCCGGGGCGGGCCGTTCGAGGGGGACCGCTCATGCCATACCGTCATTCGTCCGTTCGCCGCTTCCTCGCCGACGAGGCCGGGGCCGTCACCGTGGACATGGTGCCGCTGATGGCGGCGACCGTGGCGCTGGGGCTGGCCGTCATGGGGATCGTCTCGGGCGGGATCGAGAACGCCGCCGACGGCATCTCGACCACGATGGAAGGCGACGCGATCATCCAGACCGCCTTCCCGGCCCCGCCGGACCCGCCCGCGCCGCAGGTGCAGGGCACCGACCGGGGCGGCACCGGCATCATCCGCATCTCGGGCCGGGTGAACTGAGCCGCCTGCGCCAACCCGCCCCTTGCCGCGCCCGGTCCTTTGGCCTAAGGGCCGCGCAGTCAGGGACACGGGAGAGGTCATGTCCGTCCTCGTGATGAAATTCGGCGGCACGTCCGTCGCCAATCTGGACCGCATCCGGCGGGCCGCGAAGCGCGTCGGGCTCGAGGTCGCCAAGGGTCACGACGTGATCGTGATCGTCTCGGCCATGGCCGGGAAGACCAACGAACTGGTCGGCTGGGTCAACGAAACATCGCCGCTGTTCGACGCCCGCGAGTACGACGCGGTTGTGTCGTCGGGCGAGAACGTCACCGCCGGGCTGATGGCGCTGACGCTGCAGGAAATGGATATCCCGGCGCGCAGCTGGCAGGGCTGGCAGGTGCCGCTGAAGACTAACGGCGCGCATTCGGCCGCGCGGATCGTCGAGATCCCGACCGAGAACATCACCGCCAAGTTCGGCGAGGGCATGAAGGTCGCTGTGGTCGCGGGCTTCCAGGGGATCAGCCCCGAGGGCCGGATCACGACGCTGGGCCGGGGCGGGTCGGACACCACCGCCGTGGCCTTTGCCGCCGCCTTCGACGCGGTGCGCTGCGACATCTACACCGACGTGGACGGGGTCTACACCACCGACCCGCGGATCTCGGACAAGGCGCGCAAGCTGGACCGGATCGCCTTCGAGGAAATGCTGGAGCTGGCCAGCCTCGGCGCGAAGGTGCTGCAGACCCGCTCGGTCGAGCTGGCGATGCGCTACAAGGTCAAGCTGCGGGTGCTGTCGAGCTTCGAGGAACCCTCTGACGAGGCCGGGACTCTCGTCTGCGATGAGGAGGAAATCATGGAACTGAACGCCGTTTCCGGGGTCGCCTACTCGCGCGACGAAGCCAAGATGACGCTGACCGGCGTCGAGGACCGGCCGGGCATCGCCGCGGCGATCTTCGGGCCGCTGGCCGAGGCCGGGGTCAACGTGGACATGATCGTGCAGAACATCTCGGACGAGGGGTTCACCGACATGACCTTCTCCTGCCCCACCGACCAGGTGCTGCGGGCGGAAAAGGCGATGCAGGATGCGCAGGCGAAGGGCGATATTTCCTACGAGGCGCTGGTCGCGGACAAGAACGTGGCCAAGGTCAGCGTCGTCGGCATCGGGATGCGCAGCCATGCCGGGGTCGCGGCGAAGATGTTCAAGGCCCTGAAGGACGAGAACATCAACATCAAGGTGATCACCACGTCGGAGATCAAGATCTCGGTGCTGATCGACCGCAAGTACATGGAACTGGCGGTGCAGGCGCTGCACGACGCGTTCGAGCTGGAAAAGGGCGCCTGAGGGCGTCCGGACCGCACCGACGCCCTCGGTATCGCGTCGGCAGAACGTCGGTATCACGTCGGTGCGACCGTGCGCCGACGTAACCGGACCGTAACGGTCCGTCCCGCCGCCTGAATATTTTCGCGGGCCTCTGGTGCGGCGCGCTGCCCCCTCCCACCTGCGCTGCGACGGCCGGGCCCATGGGGGGCCGGGCCGCGGAGAGACTTCCCTTGGACATCCTGTTCGTGGCCGCCGGCCTCGCCCTGTTGCTGGGCGGCGGCGAGCTGTTCGTGCGCGGCGCGGCCAACCTGGCGCAGGCGCTGCGGCTGTCGCCGATGCTGATCGGCGTCGTGGTGGTGGGCTTCGGCACCTCGCTGCCGGAACTGGTCACCTCGCTGGGTGCCGCGTGGTCGGGCGCACCGGGCCTCGCCGTCGGCAACGTCGTCGGCTCGAACATCGCCAATATCCTGCTGATCCTCGGCCTCGCCGCCGCGCTGGCCCCGATCCCGGTGGCACAGGGCGTGCTGCGCCGCGAGGGCCTCGCCGTCGCGCTGGCGACGCTGCTGGGCGGCGCGGTGCTGATGACGGGCAATCTCGGGTCCGGGGCGGCGGCCGTGCTGCTGAGCGGCTTCGCGATCTACCTGGTGTGGTCGCTGTGCGGGGCGCACGCGGCCCCGCCGGAGGACGCCACCTTCCGCCCGGGTGTCTGGCGGAATGCCGCGCTGGCGCTCGGCGGGCTGGTGCCGGTGCTGGCGGGCGCGGACCTGCTGGTGCGCGGCGGCGTCGGGCTGGCGCGCGGCTGGGGCGTGTCGGAGACGCTGATCGGCGTGACGGTGGTCGCGGTCGGCACCTCGCTGCCGGAACTCGTCACCTCGGTCGTCGCGGCGCGGCGCGGTCAGTCCGCGCTGGCGCTGGGCAATGTCTTCGGCTCGAACGTGTTCAACCTGCTCGGCATCCTCGGCGCGACGGCGCTCGTCGCCCCGGTGCCGGTGCCGGACGACATCCTGCGGATCGACCTGTGGGCGATGGCGGCGGCGACCGGGCTGATGCTGTGGGTCGCGGCCAGCGGCGCGCGGATCACCCGCGGCGAGGGCGGCGTCCTGCTGGGGCTGTGGCTGGTCTGGACGGCCGGGCGGGCCGCGCTGGGCTGAGACCGCGCGCCAGGGGCTGCCCGGAAATCGCGCGCCGGGGCGGGGGAGGTGCCGCCGGTTTGGACGCGCCGTGCGCCGGGGCGGGCGGGGTCCGGCCGCCGCCGCACCGGCAGCGTTGCGTGAGCGGACGCGGACCGCTATCCCTGTGTCCCGGGGACAGGGCCGGGAAGAGCCCCGGTCCGACAGGGAACGAGGCACATGCCGCACAGGACGGAATCGGAGTCGCGCAAGCTGCTCCGGCGCTTGCAGGCCACGCTGGCCGATGCGGGAGCCGGGCAGGAACGGCTCGACAAGATCACCCACCTGATCGCGGACAGCATGGGGACCGAGGTCTGCTCGATCTACCTGTTCCGGGATGCCGACACGCTGGAGCTTTGCGCGACCGAGGGTCTGAACAAGGCCGCCGTCCACGTCACGCGGATGCGGGTCGGCGAGGGTCTGGTGGGGCGCGTGGCGCGCAGCGGGCGGCCGATCAACACCGCCGACGCGCCCGGCACGCGCGGCTTCCGTTTCATGCCGGAGACCGGCGAAGAGGTGTTCTCGTCCTTCCTCGGGGTGCCGGTGCAGCGGCTGGGCGAGGTCAAGGGCGTGCTCGTCGTGCAGTCGAAGCAGGCCCGCGAGTATTCCGAGGACGAGCTCTACGCGCTGGAAGTCGTCG
>JAUHZL010000125.1 GCA_030425945.1 Alphaproteobacteria bacterium
TTTCTCGGGCGCGAGGCCGCGGCCGCCACGGCCGCCGTGCAGCCCTACGTCCTGCCGGAGCAGTGGCGCCGCGCCGATGTGAAGATCCAGGGCGGTTACGAGGTCGGCGCGATCTACGTCTTCAGCGACTACTTCTTCCTGTACTACGTGACCGGCCCCGAGACCGCGATCCGCTACGGTGTCGGCGTCGGGGAAGAGGGGCGCCAGTTCAAGGGGACGGCCACCATCCAGCGCAAGGTCGAATGGCCCTCGTGGACCCCGACCGCGAACATGATCCGCCGCCGCCCGGACCTGTATCTCGAGCACGCGGCGGGGATGCCCGGCGGTCCGAACAACCCGCTCGGCGCGCGGGCGATGTATCTCTACCGCGGCGGCCGGGACACGATGTACCGCATCCACGGCACCCCGGCGCCGCAGTCGGTCGGCCAGGCGATCTCGAACGGCTGCATCCGCATGGTGAACCCGCATGTCGAGGAACTCTACGAGATGGTGCCGATCGGAACGCGGGTTCACGTCGCCTGATCCTGCCTCGATCTGATGTGACCGGGCCGCCACTCTGGCGGCCCTTTCTGTTATTTGGGCAAATCCTGTGCGGGCGGCTTAATTTCTGTGCGCTACGCTGCACCCCTGAAAGCCAGACCCGGGCCGCGATTGACCCTGCCGGATCACGCCCGCAAGGCTTGCCGCCAAGTCCGCTGCGGCGTTCCGCGGCGGCTGGGTTCAACAAGGAGGTTCTGCCCGTGTTTGCACGTCTCACCCACGCGTTTGCCGCTTCGGTCCTGATGGCCGGTGCCGCGTCCGCGCAGATGACCGACATTCCCTTCGCGCTCGACTGGAAGTTCGAAGGTCCGTCCGCCGCCTATTTCGCCGCGATCGACAACGGGCACTTCGCAGCCGAGGGCCTGAATGTGACGATCGAGCCCGGCAACGGCTCGCGCGAGACCGTGACCAAGATCGCGACCGGCGCCTACCCGATCGGCTTCGGCGACATCAACTCGATGATCACCTTCCTCGACGCCAACCCCGGCGCCCCGGTGACCGCGGTCATGATGATCTACGACAAGCCGCCCTTCGCCGTGGTGGGCCGCAAGTCGCTGGGCGTCGAAGCCCCGGCAGACCTGATGGGCAAGAAGCTGGGCGCGCCGCCGCCGGATGGCGCCTGGGCGCAGTTCCCGGCCTTTGCCGCGGTGAACAACCTCGACATGGGCCAGATCACCGTCGAGCCGGTCGGCTTCCCGACCCGCGAGCCGATGCTGGCCGAAGGCCAGGTTGACGCGATCACCGGCTTCTCGTTCTCGTCCTACCTGAACCTCGTGCGCCTCGGCGTGCCGGAAGACGACATCTCGACGATCCTGATGGCGGACTACGGCCTCGACCTCTATGGCAACGCGATCATGGTGAACACCGAGTTCGCAGCGGCCAACCCGGAGGTCGTGACCGGCTTCCTGCGCGCCATCGCGCTGGGCTGGAAGGACGTCATCGCCGATCCGGCGGCCGGCATCGCGATGATGATGGAGCGGAACCCGGCCGCCGACGCCGAGCTGGAGCAGCGCCGCCTGCAACTGGCGATCGATGCCAACGTGGTCACCGACTTCACCAAGGCCAACGGCCTCGGCAACATCGACGGCGAGCGGTTCGCGAACGGCCTGACGCAGCTGACCCAGAACTTCGAGTTCGCCAATGCGCCGACGCCGGACCTCTACTTCACCGACGCCTATCTGCCGACCGACGGCAGCCTGATGCTGCAGTAAGGCAGACCTGAACCGGGAGGGCGGGTCCCAGCGGCCCGCCCTTTCCTTGCATGACTGACCGGGGGCCCCATGACAGACGCCATCCAGATCGCCCTGCGTGGCGTGACCCATGCCTACAAGACCGACTCCGGGCCGCTGCCCGTCCTGCGCGACCTGAACATCGAGATTCCCGAGGGTGAATTCTGCGCCGTCGTCGGCCCGTCGGGCTGCGGCAAGTCCACCCTGACCCGCCTCATCGCGGGCCTGATGCGGGCCGATCAGGGCGACGTGATCCTGCACGGCGAAAAGGTGAAGGGGCCGAAGAACACCGTCGGCATGGCCTTCCAGAACCCGGTGCTGCTGGAATGGCGCACCATTCTCGACAACGTGCTGTTGCCGCTGGAGATCGTCCCGACCAAGCTGACCAAGGCCGAGCGCCGCGACCGGGCACGGGCGCTGCTCAAGCTGGTCGGCCTCGAGGGCTTCGAGGACAAGCGCCCCTCCGAGTTATCGGGCGGGATGCGCCAGCGCGCTTCGCTGTGCCGCGCGATCGTCCACAAGCCCGAAGTGCTGATCATGGACGAACCCTTCGGGGCGCTCGACGCCTTCACCCGCGAGGATCTCTGGCAGACGATGCACAACCTCCGCGAGGAGGAGCCGTTTACCTGCCTGCTCATCACCCATGACCTGCGCGAGTCGATCTTCCTCGCGGACGAGGTCGTGGTGCTGTCCGGCCGTCCCGCAACGGCCCAGTACAAGCTGCGCGTGACCTTCGAGGGCAAGCGCAAGCTGGACGACCTCTACACCCAGAAGGCCACCGACATGCTGGCCATCCTGCGGCACCAGATCGAGATCGCGCAGGGGCGTGCCCCGGCGGACGAGCCGGAGGCCGCCGCATGAACCGAACGGTCAAGAAGATCGTCGTCCCGACCATCGCCATCATCATCTTCCTGGCGCTCTGGGAGCTGCTGGTCTGGGCCAACGGCTGGCCGAACTACAAGATGGCCTCGCCCTCGGATCTGTGGCCGGCATTCTGGAAGTTCCGCTGGCTGTTCCTCGAATACAGCTGGGACACGCTGTGGCGCACGGTGGTCGGGCTGGGCCTGTCGATCGTCGTCGGCACGCTGATCGGCATGATCATGGGCTTCTCGCGCACCATGCGGGATGCGCTCTACCCGCTGCTCGTCGGCTTCAACGCGGTTCCCAAGGCGACGGTGGTGCCGATCATGGCGCTGATCTTCGTCGGCCAGCACGACTTCAACACCGTCATGATGGCCTTCATGATCTCGTTCTTCCCGATCGCGGTCTCGGTCTCTATCGGCTTGTCGACGCTGGAACCGGAATACCGTGATATCCTGCGGTCCCTGGGTGCGTCGAAGTTCACCGTGTTCTGGAAGATCGCGCTGCCCAAGACGCTGCCCGAGTTCTTCGGCGCGCTGAAGGTCGCCGTGACGCTGGCGTTCATCGGGACCAACCTGATGGAGATCGTCAGTCCGCATGGACGGGGCCTCGGGGCGCTCTTCGACTCGGGCAAGATCAGTTCGGACTATCCGCTGATGTTCGCGGTCCTGATCGCGCTGGCGATTCTCGGGATCCTGCTCTTCTACATCGTCGTGGCCCTCGAGCGCGTGTTCGCGGGATGGGCCGAGCGTCGCGAGACCTGAGCGACCATCAGGTCGGTTACAGGGCCCGGGGTATCCCGGGCCTTTTTTCTTTGGGAAATTTTGTGGCGGCCGGTCGGAATAGTGTCCGTCCCGACCGTCGAAAACCCGCACGCTTCCGCACTGTTTCCGTAACGGGATCAAGGGATTTCCCTGTTTCCGAAGGGGGATCCAGAAGTCCGAAGGCATAGGGGACTATCCCGATGGTCTCCACAATTATCCGAAAGTTGTCCTGATTGCGGCGGGTCTGCCCCAGACTCTGCCAACTCCGTCCAAATCCCACCGCGATCCGCCGCCAAACCCGTTCGCAACCAAGGGGAAATCCCCGTGTCGTTACGAGTGAAGAGGCAGAGCATGTTGGACGGAACTACCCGGTTCGCACCGCACGTCGTCGCGACGGGCGCGCAGACTTCCGTGTTCACGGTAATCGAGGCGAAGCCCTCGGTTTCGGTCGTCGGGCTTGGCTATGTCGGCGCGGTTTCGACGGCCTGCCTGAGCGACCTCGGCCATCGGGTCATCGGCGTCGATCTCGATCCGGTGAAGGTCGGACAGATCGCCTCGGGCCGGTCCCCGATCCACGAGGCAGGCTTGGGGGACCTGCTGGCCGAGGGCGTCGCCGCGGGCCGCATCAGCGCCACCCATGACCTGGTCGACGCGGTGCGCGAGACCGATGTCACCTTCGTGTCGGTCGGCACGCCGACCGCGGCGGACGGGGGCTGCGACTATTCCTACATCATCGCCGCGGCCGAGAAGATCGGCGAGGCGCTGCGTGACAAGGACGACTGGCACGTCGTCGTGATGCGCTGCTCGATCCCGCCGGGCACGACCATGCAGGTCATGGTGCCGGTGATCGAGCGCCTGTCCGGCAAGGTGTGCAGCCTCGACTTCGGCGTCTGCTTCAACCCTGAATTCCTGCGCGAAGGCGTGGCCGTCTCGGACTTCCGCGCGCCGCCGAAGACCGTGATCGGGGCGACGGACGACCGCTCGGCCAACATCGTGGCGAAGATGTTCGCCCCGGTGGACGCGGCCCCGCTGCTGACCAGCATCGAGACCGCCGAGATGGTGAAATACGTCGACAACGTCTGGCACGCGACCAAGGTGACCTTCGCGAACGAGGTCGGCCGCCTGTGCAAGCCGCTGGGCGTGGACAGCCATGCGGTGATGGACATCTTCGTGCAGGACACGAAGCTGAACCTGTCGCCCTACTACCTGAAGCCCGGCTTCGCGTTCGGCGGTTCCTGCCTGCCGAAGGAAGTCCGCGCCGTCGCGCATATCGCGGCGGGCGCGGGCGTGCACCTGCCGCTGATCGAGAACCTGACCCGTTCGAACCGGGTCCAGATCGAGACCGCCGCGGAGATGCTGCGCGAGACTGGTGCGACGAAGGTCGCGGTCCTGGGCCTCGCGTTCAAGCCCGGCACCGACGACCTGCGCGAAAGCCCGGTCCTCGACGTCATCGCCGACCTGATGGCGCGCGGGGTCGAGGTGCGGGCGCATGACATGGCGATCACCGCCGAGACCAATGTCTCGGGCCAGCTGGCCTATGTCCGGCATGCCGCGCCGGGTCTGACGCGCGTGGCCGACCACCTGCCCGAGCTTCTGGCCGACAGCGTCGACGAGGCGCTCGACGGGGCCGAGGCGGTGCTCGTCACCCATGCCAACGACACCTACCGCGCCGCGCTGGCTGACGCCCGCGTGCCGGTGATCGATGTCGTCCGCCTGTACGACGGCGCGGACAAGCCCCCGGTGCTGAACGGCATCGGCTGGTAACGAGGAGGAGCCTGCCATGAAGATCGACAAACCCGCCGTCTCTGCCGTTCCCGCGCTCCAGCCCGAGTACGAGGCGCGGCCCTGGGGCGACTTCCGCCAGCTCGACACCGGCGAGATGCACCAGGTCAAGCGGATCACGGTGCTGCCGGGCAAGCGCCTGTCGCTGCAATACCACCACCACCGGGCCGAGCACTGGATCGTGGTGGCGGGGAGCGCCGAGGTGACGGTGGGCGACCAGACCCGCCTGATCGGGCCGAAGGGCCATGTCTTCATCCCGCAGGGCGCGCTGCACCGGGTCGCGAACCCCGGCAAGGTGCCGCTGATCCTGATCGAGGTGCAGTACGGCGGCTATCTCGGCGACGACGACATCGTCCGGGTCGAAGACGACTTCGGACGTCCTGAAACCTACAACCTCTAACCTTTCATACGTGCCGGCAGGGGCTGCCACCCCTGCCCACGCAGACCAGTAACGGAGATTACCAGTGGACCTGAAACTCAACCTGGGGACGCAACTGGGGGACACCCTCAAGGGCGGCAAGGGAACCGACACCATCATCGGCCGGGCCGGGGACGACAAGATCACCGGCAGTTCGGGCAACGACCTGCTGTCCGGCGGCGGCCGTCCCGGCACCAACACGGACAAGGTCGCGCTCTATGACGCGAACGGCAACCTCGTGGATGCCAACGGCAACCGGCTGGCCGACAACGACACGATCTCGGGCGGCTCGGGCAACGACACGATCTACGGCCGCGCGGGCAACGACACCCTGAAGGGCGACACCGGCAACGATACGCTCTACGGCGGGTCGGGGCGCGACACGCTCGACGGCGGGTCCGGCAACGACCTGCTCTACGGCGGCTCGGGCAACGACACGATGCGCGGCGGTTCCGGCAGCGACCGTCTCTACGGCGGTTCGGGCGCGGACGCCCTCTGGGGCGGCCAGGGCAACGACCTCCTCGACGGCGGGTCGGGCAATGACCGGCTCTTCGGAGACGCCGGGAACGACACGCTGACCGGCGGGTCGGGCGACGACGAGATGAACGGCGGGTCCGGAAACGACCGCATGGACGGCGGGTCCGGCAACGACATCATGGACGGCGGCTCGGGCAACGACGTGATGGAGGGCGGCTCGGGCAACGACGACATGTTCGGCAACACCGGCCGCGACAAGCTCTATGGCGGGTCGGGCAACGACATCATGGATGGCGGCGCGGACGACGACCAGCTCTTCGGCGGCTCCGGCGACGACCGGATGTACGGCGGCGCGGGCAACGACACGCTGAAAGGCGACAGCGGCGATGACCGCATGTACGGCGACGGCGGGGCGGACAAGCTCGAGGGCGGCGACGGCAACGACCAGATGTGGGGCGGCGCGCAGAACGACACGCTCTACGGCGATGCAGGCAACGACTCGCTCTACGGGGACGAGGGCAACGACCGTCTCGACGGCGGCTCGGGCAACGACATGCTCGACGGCGGCGAGGGCAACGACACCCTGTCCGGCGGGGACGGTGACGACGTCGCCTACGGCGGCAAGGGCAACGACCTGGTCAAGGGCGGGGCGGGCGACGACCGCGTCTTCGGCGGCGAGGGCAAGGACCAGCTCTACGGCAACACCGGCGACGACTACGTCGATGGCGGCGACGACAACGACACCGTGTCGGGCGGCGAAGGCAACGACACCGTGCTCGGCGGGGCCGGCAACGACATCGTTCGCGGCGACAGCGGCAACGACGCGCTCTTCGGCGGGGCGGGCAACGACCGTCTCGACGGCAGCTCGGGCAACGACCGCCTGCAGGGCGGCACCGGGTCGGACACGCTGACCGGCGGCTCGGGCGCCGACGTGTTCGTGTTCTCGGCCGCCGACATGGCCGAGGGGCACGATACCGTCACCGACTTCCGCGCCGAGGACACGATCCTGCTGCAGGACATGGGCTTTGCCGACGACGCCGCGCTGGCCGCGTGGTTCGAGGACGCCTTCAGCCTGACCCGGGGCGGCGACGCCGTGCTCGACTTCGGCACCGGCACCGTGACCTTCGAGAACCATCACTACCTGTCTGACGAGCGCATGACCGACCTGATCTGGAACGCGCTCGACTACTGAACCCGGCCTCGGGGTTCCTCGCGTCGCCCTCCCTGCCTCTGCGGGGAGGGCGATGTCGTTTGTCAGAACGGGCTGGGCAGCAGGCCCGCCAGGATGGCGACCCCGGTCAGGAAGGTGACGAGCGCCGTCGTCATCTGGAACTTGGCGACGCCGCTCTTGACCATCGCGACCCCGCCGAGGGCCTCGCCCGAGGTCTGGTTGCCCCGGTTGGCCCAGCGTTGCTTGGACAGGTGAAACAGCATGAAGATCTTCACGGCCGCGTTGATGATCTGGTTGCCGTAAAGGATCAGCGGCCACCAAAGGTCGGGTTGCCGGGCATAGCGCCAGAGCACGAGGCACAGAACGACGCGCGAGGCGGCCAGCCAGAGAATGACGTTTGCCATGTAGTAGGGATCGGTCGCCAGCGTCAGGATCGCCAGCACCGGCGAGACCATCATCGTCCACATCGCGAGGCGCTGGTCGATCAGGCACCACCAGATGAAGGGGCCGACCTTGCGCGGTCCGAGGGCGATGGCGCGGGCGCCGTTGCGCAGCATGTTGCCCGACCAGCGCCGGAAGTTCTGCACCATCCGCTCCATCCCGGAGCCCTTCACGACCTCGACGGTGTAGACCATCGCGTCGGGCACGT
>JAUHZL010000126.1 GCA_030425945.1 Alphaproteobacteria bacterium
GCCGTAGACCAGCGCCACCTGCGACTTCTCCAGGTCATCCGGCTTGATGACGTTGGATTCGATCATCTCGTGGTAGAGGTCGTTGCCCTCACGGGTCCGCTCGCCCACACCCGCGAACACCGAGTAACCCGAGTGCACCTTCGCGATGTTGTTGATCAGTTCCATGATCAGAACGGTCTTGCCCACGCCGGCGCCGCCGAACAGGCCGATCTTGCCGCCCTTCGCGTAGGGGGCCAGCAGGTCGATGACCTTGATGCCGGTGACGAGGATTTCCGACTCGGTCGCCTGCTCGCTGAATTCCGGGGCGGGCTGGTGGATCGCGCGGGTCTCGGTGACGTTCAGCGGCGCGCCTTCGTCCACCGGCTCGCCGACGACGTTCAGGATGCGGCCGAGGGTGGCCGGGCCGACCGGAACCGAGATCGGGCCACCGGTGTCGCCGACTTCCTGACCGCGGACGAGACCCTCGGTCGCGTCCATCGCGATGGTGCGCACGGTGTTCTCGCCGAGGTGCTGGGCCACTTCGAGGACCAGCCGCTTGCCGTTGTTCGTGGTTTCGAGGGCGTTGAGGATCGCCGGCAGGTGGCCGTCGAACTGCACGTCGACCACGGCGCCAATCACCTGGGTGACCTTGCCTTTTGCGTTTGCCATTGGTGTGTCTCCGGTTTCCTTAGAGCGCCTCGGCGCCCGAAATGATTTCGATCAGCTCGTTCGTGATGACGGCCTGACGCGAGCGGTTGTACTCGATCGTCAGCTTCTCGATCATCTCGCCGGCGTTGCGGGTCGCGTTGTCCATCGCGGACATCCGCGCGCCCTGTTCCGAGGCGGCATTCTCGAGCAGCGCGGCGAAGATTTGCGTCGCCACGCCCCGCGGCAGCAGGTCGGCGAGGATCGCCTCCTCGCTGGGTTCGTAGTCGTAGAGCGTGCTGCCCTCGGGCGCCCCGGTGTCCTCGAACGAGGCCGGGATGATCTGCTGCGCCGTCGGCACCTGGCTGATCACCGACTGGAAGCGGTTGAAGAAGATCGTCGCGACATCGAACTCGCCCGCGTCGAAGCGGCCGAGGATGCCCTTGGCGATCTCGTGGGCGTTGTCGTAGCCGATGTTCTTGGCCGCGCTGAGGTCGACGTGGCCGATCAGGTACTCTGCGTAGCCGCGACGAAGCTGTTCGCGGCCCTTCTTGCCGACGGTCAGGATCTTCACGGTCTTGCCCTGCGCCAGCAGCAGGTCCGCACGGGTGCGGGCCAGCTTGACGATGGACGAGTTGAAGCCGCCGCACAGACCGCGTTCGGCGGTCATGACGACGAGCAGGTGCACCTTGTCGCTGCCGGTTCCGGCCAGCAGCCGCGGCGCCGAGGGCGAGTCCTTTGCGGCCGCAGCCAGCCCGCCGAGCACCGCGTTGAAGCGCTCGGTGTAGGGCCGCGACATCTCGGCGGCTTCCTGGGCGCGGCGGAGCTTTGCCGCCGCGACCATCTGCATCGCCTTGGTGATCTTTCGCGTCGACTTGACGCTCGAGATCCTGTTCTTGAGGTCCTTCAGGCTGGGCATGAGTCCGGTCCCTTCAGGCGATTACGAGAAGTCGGCAGCGAATTCGGTCAGCACCGCCTTGATCTTGTCCTCGGCCTCGCCCTTGATCTTCGGATCCTCGGTGGTGATCCAGTCGAGCAGGTCCTTGTGCTTGCCGCGCAGGTGGGCCAGCAGGCCCTTCTCGAAGCGGCCGACATCGCCGACAGCGATCTTGTCGAGGTAGCCCATGGTGCCCGCGCAGATCACGCAGACGATCTCGGCGTTGGTCAGCGGCGAGTACTGGGCCTGCTTCATCAGCTCGGTCAGGCGTGCACCGCGGTTCAGCAGGCGCTGGGTCGCGGCGTCGAGGTCCGAGCCGAACTGCGCGAAGGCGGCCATCTCGCGGTACTGGGCGAGCGACAGCTTGATCGGGCCTGCGACCGACTTCATCGCGTTGGTCTGGGCCGACGAGCCCACGCGCGACACCGACAGACCGGTGTTCACGGCCGGGCGGATGCCCTGGTAGAACAGTTCGGTCTCGAGGAAGATCTGGCCGTCGGTGATCGAGATCACGTTGGTCGGGATGAAGGCCGACACGTCGCCGCCCTGGGTTTCGATGATCGGCAGGGCGGTCAGCGAACCGGCGCCGTTGTCCTCGTTCAGCTTCGCGGACCGCTCGAGCAGGCGCGAGTGCAGGTAGAACACGTCGCCCGGGTAGGCTTCGCGGCCCGGCGGGCGGCGCAGCAGCAGCGACATCTGGCGATAGGCGACGGCCTGCTTCGACAGGTCATCGTAGATGATCAGCGCGTGGCGGCCGTTGTCGCGGAAGTATTCCGCCATCGCGGTCGCCGAGTAGGGGGCGAGGAACTGCATCGGCGCGGGGTCCGAGGCGGTGGCGGCGACGACGATCGTGTACTCGATCGCGCCCGACTCCTCGAGCTTCTTCACCAGCTGCGCCACGGTCGAGCGCTTCTGGCCCACGGCGACGTAGATGCAGTAGAGCTTCTTGCTCTCGTCATCGCCGGCGGCGTCGTTGTAGGACTTCTGGTTCAGGATCGCGTCGAGCGCCACGGCGGTCTTGCCGGTCTGGCGGTCGCCGATGATCAGCTCGCGCTGGCCGCGGCCGATCGGGATCATGGCGTCGATGGCCTTGAGGCCGGTCGCCATCGGCTCGTGCACCGATTTGCGCGGGATGATGCCCGGCGCCTTGACGTCGGCGATGCGGCGCTCGGCGAACTCGATCGGGCCCTTGCCGTCGAGCGGGTTGCCCAGACCGTCCACCACGCGGCCCAGCAGGCCGTTGCCGGCGGGCACGTCCACGATGGAGTTGGTGCGCTTGACGGTGTCGCCTTCCTTGATGTCCCGGTCCGAGCCGAAGATCACCACGCCGACGTTGTCGGTTTCGAGGTTCAGCGCCATGCCGCGGATACCGCCGGGGAACTCGACCATCTCGCCGGCCTGGACGTTGTCGAGGCCATAGACACGGGCAATCCCGTCACCGACGCTCAGAACCCGGCCAACCTCGGCCACTTCGGCGTCCTGGCCAAAGTTCTTGATCTGCTCTTTCAGGATCGCAGAGATTTCGGCTGCCTGGAGTCCCATTATCCGACCTCTTTCATGGTGTTCTGGAGGGTGTTGAGCTTCGCGCGGATCGAGGTGTCGATCATCTGCGAGCCCACCTTGACGACGAGACCGCCGATGAGGGCTTCATCAACGGCCAGTTTCAGTTTGACGTCCTTGCCGACGGCGGCGGACAGCGCCTTCGACAGCGCGGCGACCTGCGCATCGGTCAGCGCGGTCGCGGCGGTCACTTCGGCGGTCATCTCGCCCTTCTCGGCGGCAATCAGGTCGCGCAGCGCGGCCACCAGCTGCGGCAGCACGAACAGGCGACGCTTCGAGGCCATCAGGGCCAGCGCGTTCGAGGTGATGACATTCAGGCCCATCGCGGCGGCCACGGCGCTGATCGCCTTGCCCTGCGCATCGCGGGTCAGGATCGGCGAGGCGATCACGGCCGCGAAATCCGCGCTCTGGTCCAGCGCCGCATCCAGCGCATCGATATCGGTTTCCAGCGCCGCAAGGGCGCCCTCTTCCTTGGCGAGGTCGAACATCGCGGTGGCATACCGCCCTGCGATGCCGGAGGAGATCGAAACAGGTTCTGACACGTCCACCCTTCCGCGTTTGGGTCCTTCGGCTGCAACAGGCACAGCCCGAACCGGCCGGACGACGAAGGCCGCCCTCAAATTCGGGTTGCGTGTAGCAGACGGGTTTGGGTCGGGCAACACGCTTCGCCGCGCCTGCATCCGGACGCCGGGTGAGCATTTTCAAGGGTTTGCCAAAGTGTGCGGCATATTGCGACACTGATTCCCGTCGCGAGGACGGGACAGCGGGCACGAAGTCCTAAAGATTCTCTCGGGAATTCGGTTTCAGGCGCCCCGGATGTGAGCGCTAAACCGGCTTGGCCTCTGGCGACGGGGCCGCGTCCAGCACCCGGAACGGCTGCTTCACGCGGTCGGCAAGGCCGGGCCGGATCGGTTTGTGGACCTGTTTCGAGGCCTCGACCATCAGGACCCCGCCCGACCAGACCGCCGACAGCGACTGCCCGGCCCTTTCCCACATCGCGGCCGAGCGCAGCCAGAACGGCTGGGTCGAGGGCGGCACGTAGAGCGCGCTCGTGTGACGCTCGGGGACGAAGGCGTGGCGCTTGAGCTGCGCCTCGAGCTGGCCGATCGAATAGGGACGGCCGAAGCCGAAGGGCGTGCCGTCGCGCCGCGCCCAGAGCCCGGCCCGGTTCGGCACGATGAAGAGGGCCCGCCCCCCGGGACCGAGGATGCGCTGCGCCTCCTCCAGCACGGCCGACGGATGCTCGGAAGTTTCCAGCCCGTGCAGGCAGACCAGCCGGTCGGCAACGCCGGTGTCGAGCGGCCACAGGGTCTCTTCGCAGAGCACGCTGACATTGGGCAGACCGGCGGGCCAGTGCATGACGCCCTGCGGGCCGGGCATCAGCCCCACCACGCGCCGGGCGTCTTCGAGATAGGGCCGCAGCAGGGGCACCGCGAAGCCGAAGCCCACCACGGTCTGGCGCTTCGCCTCGGGCCAGAAGGTCAGGACCTTGTCACGGATCGCCGCCTGCGCGACGCGACCCAGCCGCGTGCGGTAGTAGAACTGCCTCAGATCCAGCACGTCGAGGTGCATTGCAATGCGGTCCCAAAGCCTTACCTCGGAAGGAGCCTAGCAGAAACGCCCCGGATGACCATGCCCCTGACCCTGCGCACAGTCGCCTGCCTGAGCGACAATTATGCCTACCTGATCCACGATCCGGCCACCGGTGCCACCGCCGTGGTCGATGTGCCCGAAATCGCGCCGATCGAAGCCGCGCTGGCCGCCGAAGGCTGGACGCTGACCGACATCCTGATCACCCATCACCACAACGACCACATCGGCGGGGTCGACGCGCTGCGCGCGAAGACCGGCGCAAAGGTCACCGGCGCTTCGGCCGACGCGCACCGGCTGCCCGCGCTGGACCGGGCCGTGGCCGAGGGCGACACGATCCCCGTGGGCGGCGAGACGGGTCGTGTCCTCGACGTGTCGGGGCACACGATGGGCCACATCGCGCTGCACTTCCCGGACTCGCGCCTCGTCTTCACCGCCGACAGCCTGATGGCGCTCGGGTGCGGACGCCTGTTCGAGGGCGACGCGCCGACGATGTGGGCCTCGCTGTCGAAGCTGGCCGCCCTCCCCCCGGACACGCTGGTCTGTTCCGGCCACGAATACACCGCCGCGAACGCGCGCTTCGCCGTCACCATCGAGCCCGACAACGCAGCCCTGCGCCTCCGCGCCGACACGGTGGCCACCGCGCGCGCCAAGGGCGACGCCACGGTGCCGTCGATGCTGTCGGAAGAACTGGCGACCAATCCCTTCCTGCGGGCCCGCCTGCCCGAGGTGAAGGCGGCAATCGGCATGCCCGGTGCGACCGATGCCGAAGCCTTCGCCGAGATCCGCAGCCGAAAGGACAGGTTCTGAGGCCGTCCGGCCCGGTCCCGGCGGATCGGCGCCGCACAAAATGTGACCGATTGGCGAATGACAACGGACCGTGAAGGCTTTTTGACACAAAAGGCTTGAAGCCGGCCCCGGAAGACCGAAGTCTAGAGAAGAACGGGAGACGGTTGGTCCGAGCCCCCGGGCTCGCCCCGACCCTTGATAAGGGAGCGCTTCGTGCCCTCATTTTCGAATACACTCGAGCAGGCCATCCACACTGCGCTCGCCCATGCGAACGCGCGCCGCCATGAACTGGCGACGCTCGAGCACCTGTTGCTCGCGCTGATCGACGAACCCGACGCGGCCACCGTCATGAAGGCCTGCAACGTCGACCTCGACATGCTGCGCCAGACCCTCGAGACCTTCATCGAGGAAGACCTGTCGACGCTGGAAACCGATGTCGAAGGCTCGGAAGCCGTGCCGACGGCGGCGTTCCAGCGCGTGATCCAGCGCGCCGCGATCCACGTCCAGTCCTCCGGCCGGACCGAGGTCACCGGGGCCAACGTGCTGGTCGCGATCTTCGCGGAACGCGAATCGAACGCGGCCTATTTCCTGCAGGAGCAGGACATGACCCGCTACGACGCGGTGAACTTCATCGCCCACGGCGTCGCCAAGAACCCGGGCTTCGGCGAAACCCGGCCGGTTCAGGGCGCGTCCGAGCCCGAGGACGAGCCGCGCCAGGAACGCGGCAAGGCCGAGCCGGAACAGAAGGATTCGGCGCTGGCGAAGTATTGCGTCGACCTGAACGCCAAGGCCGTGAAGGGTGACGTCGATCCGCTGATCGGGCGCGAGCACGAGGTCGAGCGCTGCGTGCAGGTCCTCTGCCGCCGCCGGAAGAACAACCCGCTCTTGGTCGGCGACCCGGGCGTCGGCAAGACCGCCATCGCCGAAGGCCTCGCCAAGAAGATCGTGGACGGGGAAACCCCCGACATCCTCGCCGGGGCGACGATCTACTCGCTCGACATGGGCGCGTTGCTGGCGGGCACCCGCTATCGCGGCGACTTCGAAGAGCGCCTGAAAGCGGTCGTGACCGAGCTGGAAGCGCATCCGGACGCGGTGCTCTTCATCGACGAGATCCACACCGTGATCGGTGCGGGAGCGACCTCGGGCGGGGCGATGGATGCCTCGAACCTGCTCAAGCCCGCGTTGCAGGGCGGCAAGCTGCGCTGCATGGGCTCGACCACCTACAAGGAGTTCCGCCAGCACTTCGAGAAGGACCGCGCCCTGTCGCGGCGCTTCCAGAAGATCGACGTGAACGAGCCGTCGGTCGAGGACGCGGTGAAGATCCTGCAGGGCCTCAAGCCCTATTTCGAGAAGCACCATGACATCCGCTACACCGCGGATGCCATCAAGACGGCCGTGGAACTGTCGGCGCGCTACATCAACGACCGCAAGCTGCCCGACAAGGCCATCGACGTGATCGACGAGGCGGGCGCGGCCCAGCACCTCGTGGCCGAGAGCAAGCGGCGCAAGACCATCGGCACCAAGGAGATCGAGGCGGTCATCGCCAAGATCGCCCGCATCCCGCCGAAGAACGTGTCGAAGAACGATGCCGAGGTTCTGAAGGACCTGGAGAAGACGCTGAAGCGCGTCGTCTTCGGGCAGGACAACGCCATCGAAGCGCTGTCGTCGGCCATCAAGCTGGCCCGCGCGGGCCTGCGCGAGCCGGAAAAGCCCATCGGCAACTACCTGTTCGCGGGCCCGACCGGCGTCGGCAAGACCGAGGTCGCGAAGCAACTGGCCTCGACCCTCGGGGTGGAACTGCTGCGCTTCGACATGTCCGAGTACATGGAAAAGCACGCGGTCTCGCGCCTGATCGGCGCCCCGCCCGGCTATGTCGGCTTCGACCAGGGCGGCCTTCTGACCGACGGCGTGGACCAGCACCCGCATTGCGTCCTGCTGCTCGACGAGATCGAGAAGGCGCACCCGGATGTCTACAACATCCTCTTGCAGGTGATGGACCACGGCACGCTGACCGACCACAACGGGCGGACGGTGGACTTCCGCAACGTGATCCTGATCATGACCTCGAACGCGGGCGCGGCGGAACAGGCGAAAGCCGCCATCGGCTTCGGGCGTGACCGCCGCGAGGGCGAGGACACCGCCGCGATCGAGCGGACCTTCACGCCGGAGTTCCGCAACCGCCTGGACGCGGTCATCAGCTTCGCCCCGCTGGGCCGCGAGGTGATCCTGCAGGTCGTCGAGAAGTTCGTGCTGCAACTGGAAGCCCAGCTTCTGGACCGCAACGTGACCATCGAACTGACGAAACCCGCCGCCGACCTGCTGGGCGAGATGGGCTACGACGACAAGATGGGCGC
>JAUHZL010000127.1 GCA_030425945.1 Alphaproteobacteria bacterium
CGTGACGGCGGCGCCGAGATCGTCGGCCTGCTGAAGACCGGCTCGGCCTTCTACGCCCCGGCCGCCTCGGCCATCGAGATGGCGGAAGCCTATCTCAAGGACCAGAAGCGCCTGCTGCCCTGCGCCGCCTACTGCGACGGCGAGTTCGGCCTGAAGGGCATGTACGTCGGCGTGCCGACCATCATCGGCGCCGGCGGCATCGAGCGCGTGGTCGATATCGAGCTGAACAAGGACGAGCAGGTCATGTTCGACAAGTCGGTCGACGCCGTGAAAGGCCTCGTGGCCGCCTGCAAGGGCATCGACGAGTCGCTGGCCTGAGCCACGCGTCCTGCGGATTTCGAAAGGGCCTCCGCCTGCGCGGGGGCCCTTTTCGTTCCGCCATCACCGGACAAGGTCGTTCGGCGGACTCGGGCGGCGGGTCATGCCTTCACCGGTGTTCTGACCTTCTCGTTGCGGATGTAGTAGCGCGAGCCGTCCTTCTTCGAGGACTTGCTGAACGAGATCTCGACGTCACGATCGAGCTTCACCATGAGTTCGAGCAGCTTTTCGAGCGAGAACCCCCGAAGTCTGCCGTTCTTGAGCGCCGAAATCTTGGGCTGGGTGAGACCGAGCAGCTCGGACGCCTGAACCTGCGTCAGGTGACGATGGCGCAGGATGGAGTTGATCTCACCAACGATGGCGGCCTTCAGCTTCAGCTCGGGCGCATCGTCGAGACCCAAATCGGCAAAGACGTTGTCGCTCCCGACTTCGATTTCGACCGGAACATGATCTTCCGTCACTTAGTCATCCCCTTCGCATTCTTCTTCGCCCGGGCAAGGTCCTGCGTCAGCCTGCTCAGGCGGCTTCTGATCAGGTCCAGATCAGGTTTCGGCGTCTTTATCCCGGTCTTGGATTTCTTCTGGAACGCGTGCAGGACGTAAATTTCCTCTCCCAGCTTCAGGGCGTAGACAGACCGATAGGTGTCGCCGTCATGGTCCGCCACGATCTCGAACACCCCGGCTCCTAGGCCGCTCATCGGCTTGCTGAAACCGGCCTTGCGCCCCTTCTGCGCCTCGCTCAACGCATAGCCGATCTGAATTCGGACATCCTTCGGGAAGCCCAACAGCCGCTTCTTCGAGTCGAAGAGCCACCTGATCCCGCGCTCGCGCCTGTCCTCCAACCTTGCCGCCTCTTATACCAATACAGGGATAATCCGTCCCTGTCAAAGCTCAGCAGGGACCACACGGCCCTTGCATGGCCTCGGTCACACCAAGAAACCGTTAAGCTTGCGCAACCGGCCGGGTGCGCCGTCCCTGCGCGCCCTTTCCCGTTGCCCCCCCGGCGTTGACATCGCCTGCCCCTTCTGCCCCTCATCGCGGCAACGACAGGGGCCTTGCCATGACCGATACCTTCGACGCCGAACTCGAACAGCGCCTGGTGCGCTATGCCGCCATCGACAGCCAGTCCGACATGGACCGGCCCGGCGCGCCGTCGACCGAGTGCCAGCACGCCATGCTCGACCTGATGGTCGAGGAACTGACCGCGATCGGCGCGACCGATGTCGTCAAGCAGCCCTACGGCACCGTCACCGCCACCATTCCCGGCAATCGCCCCGGCCCGACCATCGGCTTCCTTGCCCATGTCGATACCGCCCCGCAGTTCAACGCGACCGGCGTGAAGCCCCGCGTGATCCGGGGTTACAACGGCGGCGACATCACCTTTCCCGACGCGCCGGACCTCGTGCTCAGCCCGAAGGACTTCCCCTACCTCGCCGGGAAGGTCGGGCAGGACATCATCACCGCCTCCGGCACCACGCTGCTCGGGGCCGACGACAAGTCCGGCATCGCGGTCATCATGACCGCCGCGCGGCACCTGCTGGCCAATCCCGACCTGCCGCGGCCCACGATCCGCGTCGCCTTCACCCCGGACGAGGAGATCGGGCGCGGCGTCGATGCCCGCCTGCCCGCCGACCTCGGGGCCGACTTCGCCTATACCTTCGACGGCGGCGACCTGGGCGAAGTGGTCTACGAGACCTTTTCGGCCGACTTCGCCACCGTCACGGTCACCGGCGTCTCGATCCATCCGGGCGAGGCGACGGGCAAGCTCGTGAACGCCATCCACCTCGCCTCGCGGATCGTCGGCACCCTGCCGCAGGCGACCCTGACGCCCGAGAGCACCGCCGACCGCGAGGGCTTCCTGCACTGCGTGGACATGTCCGGCGACGCGGCGCAGATGACCCTGCGCCTGATCCTGCGCGACTTCGAACTGGACGGCCTCGCCGCCAAGGGCGACCTGCTGCGCCAGGTCTGCGCCGCCGTCGCCGCCACCGAGCCGCGCGCGCGCGTCACGGTCGAGATCGTGCCGCAGTACCGCAACATGCGCTATTGGCTCGAGGACAACATGGCCCCGGTCGACCTCGCTCGCGCCGCGCTGGCCGAGATCGGCATCGCCCCGATCGAGACCGTGATCCGCGGCGGGACCGACGGCTCGCGGCTGACCGAGATGGGCGTGCCCTGTCCCAATCTCTTCACCGGGCAGCAGAACGTGCACGGCCCGCTCGAGTACATTTCCGTGCAGGACATGGCCCGCGCAACGGAACTGATGCTCGGAATCGCGGCGCGCGCGACCGGCTGAGTCTTTGCCCGACCGTGCCCGGAGGGTGAGTCGCCGCCCTCCCGCACCCCAATGCCCCACTATGTGATCACACTTTTTCAGGCTGTGATCACAAATGTCGGTTTTCCGGGTGCTGCGGCAAAAAGCCGATTTGCCTGTGTGCAACGGTATGCCATGCCGCGTGGAACACGGAAGCAAGACGGGACAGTCTCCATGAACATCCACGAGTACCAGGCGAAGGCGCTCCTTCGCAGCTATGGTGCGCCGGTCAGCGATGGCCGCGTCGTGCTCAAGGCCGAGGACGCCAAGACCGCCGCCGGCGAGCTTGACGGACCGCTCTGGGTGGTCAAGGCCCAGATCCACGCCGGCGGGCGCGGCAAGGGACACTTCAAGGAGGCCGACGCGGGCGAGAAGGGCGGCGTGCGCCTCGCCAAGTCCGTCGAGGAAGCCGCGGACGAAGCCAAGCGGATGCTCGGCCGGACGCTGATCACCCACCAGACCGGCCCGGCCGGCAAGCAGGTGAACCGCATCTACATCGAGGACGGCTCGGGCATCGAGACCGAACTTTACCTCGCCCTGCTCGTGGATCGCGGCAGCAGCCGGGTGTCCTTCGTCTGCTCGACCGAGGGCGGCATGGACATCGAGGAAGTCGCGGCCAAGACCCCCGACAAGATCCTGTCCTTCAGCGTCGACCCGGCGACCGGCTACCAGCCGTTCCACGGCCGCCGCATCGCCTTCGCGCTCGGGCTGAGCGGCGCGCAGGTCAAGCAATGCGTCCAGCTGATGGGCACGCTCTACCGGCTCTTCATGGACAAGGACATGGAGATGCTCGAGATCAACCCGCTGATCGTCACCGACAAGGGCGACCTCAAGTGCCTCGACGCCAAGATGGGCTTCGACGGCAACGCGGTCTACCGGCACTCGGACATCGCCGCCCTGCGCGACGAGACCGAGGAGGACCCGAAGGAACTCGCGGCCTCGAAGTTCGACCTGAACTACATCGCCCTCGACGGCGAGATCGGCTGCATGGTCAACGGCGCGGGCCTCGCGATGGCCACCATGGACATCATCAAGCTCTACGGGGCGGAGCCGGCCAACTTCCTCGACGTGGGCGGCGGCGCGACCAAGGAGAAGGTGACCGAGGCGTTCAAGATCATCACCTCGGACCCGAACGTCAAAGGCATCCTCGTCAACATCTTCGGCGGCATCATGCGCTGCGACATCATCGCCGAGGGCGTGGTGGCCGCGGTCCGCGAGGTAGGCCTGCAGGTGCCGCTCGTCGTGCGCCTCGAAGGCACCAACGTCGAGAAGGGCAAGGAAATCATCAACACTTCCGGCCTGAACGTCATCGCCGCCGACGACCTGAAAGACGGCGCGCAGAAGATCGTCAAAGCGGTGAAAGGCTAATCCAATGGCAGTCCTCGTCGACGAAAACACCAAAGTCATCTGTCAGGGCCTGACCGGCTCGCAGGGCACCTTCCACACCGAGCAGGCCATCGCCTACGGCACCAAGATGGTCGGCGGCGTGACCCCCGGCAAAGGCGGCACCGAGCATCTCGGCCTGCCGGTCTTCAACTCGGTCCACGAGGCGAAGGCCGTGACCGGCGCGAACGCGACCGCGATCTACGTGCCCCCGCCCTTCGCGGCGGACTCGATCCTCGAAGCGATCGACGCCGAGATGGAGCTGATCGTCTGCATCACAGAGGGCATCCCGGTGCTGGACATGATGCGCGTCAAGCGCGCGCTGATCGACAGCTCCTCGCGCCTGATCGGCCCGAACTGCCCCGGCGTGATGACCCCGGACGCCTGCAAGATCGGCATCATGCCCGGCTCGATCTTCAAGCGTGGCTCGGTCGGCGTCGTGTCGCGCTCCGGCACGCTGACCTACGAGGCCGTGAAGCAGACCACCGACGTCGGCCTCGGCCAGTCCTCGGCGGTCGGCATCGGCGGTGACCCGATCAAGGGCACCGAGCACATCGACGTGCTCGAGATGTTCCTCGCCGACGACGAGACCCAGTCGATCATCATGATCGGCGAGATCGGCGGCTCGGCCGAGGAAGAAGCGGCGCAGTTCCTCAAGGACGAAGCCAAGCGCGGCCGCAAGAAGCCGGTCGCCGGCTTCATCGCGGGCCGCACCGCCCCGCCCGGACGCCGCATGGGCCATGCCGGCGCCATCGTGGCGGGCGGCAAGGGCGACGCCGAGTCCAAGATCGAGGCGATGAAATCCGCCGGGATCATCGTCGCCGACAGCCCCGCCACGCTGGGCGAGGCCGTGCTCAAGGCGATCGGGTAACCGCACGCCGACCAAGCGACAGCGCGGCGCGGGGGGACGCTCCCGCGCCAGCATTTCAAAGGGTGGACCCAACGATGACCGATCAAAGCCCGAACGACCTGTTCCATGCCTCCAGCTTCATGCAGGGGCATAACGCGGAATACCTCGAACAGCTCTACGCCCAGTATGCCGCCGACCCGAACGCGGTCGATGCCGCCTGGGCCGATTTCTTCCGTGCCCTCGGCGACGCCGAACAGGACGTCAAGGCCGAGGCCAAGGGTCCCTCCTGGGCGCGCGCCGACTGGCCGCCCGCGCCGAACGACGACCTGACCGCCGCCCTGACCGGAGAATGGGCGATGCCGGTCGAGGCCAAGGCCGCCGGCGACAAGATCAAGGCCAAGGCGCAGGAACAGGGCGTCAGCATCTCGGACGAGGCCATCAAGCGCGCCGTGCTCGACTCGATCCGCGCCCTGATGATCATCCGCGCCTACCGGATCCGGGGCCACCTCGTGGCCGACCTCGACCCGCTGGGGATGCGCGACAAGACCGTCCACCCCGAGCTCGACCCCAAGTCCTACGGCTTCACCGATGCCGACATGGACCGCCCGATCTTCATCGACCAGGTGCTCGGGCTCCAGGTCGCCTCGATGCGGCAGATCCTCGACATCGTGCAGCGCACCTACTGCGGCACCTTCGCGCTGCAGTACATGCACATCTCGGACCCCGAGCAGGCCTCCTGGCTGAAGGAGCGGATCGAGGGCTACGGCAAGGAAATCACCTTCACCCGCGAAGGCCGCCGGGCGATCCTGAACAAGCTGGTCGAGGCCGAGGGCTTCGAGAAGTTCCTGCACGTCAAGTACATGGGCACCAAGCGCTTCGGCCTCGACGGCGGCGAGGCGCTGATCCCCGCGATGGAACAGATCATCAAGCGCGGCGGCAGCCTCGGCGTGAACGAGATCGTCATCGGGATGCCGCACCGCGGCCGCCTGTCGGTGCTGGCCAACGTGATGGGCAAGCCCTACCGCGCGATCTTCAACGAATTCCAGGGCGGCAGCTTCAAGCCCGAAGACGTCGACGGCTCGGGCGACGTGAAGTACCACCTCGGCGCCTCGTCGGACCGCGAGTTCGACGGCAACACCGTCCACCTGTCGCTGACCGCCAACCCCTCGCACCTCGAGGCGGTGAACCCGGTGGTGCTCGGCAAGGCCCGCGCCAAGCAGGACCAGCTCGGCGACGCCGAGCGTCGCGCCGTCCTGCCCGTGCTGCTGCACGGCGACGCCGCCTTCGCCGGCCAGGGCATCGTGGCCGAGTGCTTCGCCCTCTCGGGCCTGCGCGGCCACCGCACCGGCGGCACCATCCACATCGTGGTGAACAACCAGATCGGCTTCACCACCGCGCCGCACTTCTCGCGCTCGTCGCCCTACCCGACCGACAACGCGCTGGTCGTCGAGGCGCCGATCTTCCACGTCAACGGCGATGACCCGGAGGCCGTGGTCCACGCCGCCAAGGTCGCCACCGAGTTCCGCCAGAAGTTCGGCAAGGACGTGGTCATCGACATCTTCTGCTACCGCCGCTTCGGTCACAACGAAGGCGACGAGCCGATGTTCACCAACCCGGCGATGTACACCCGCATCAAGGGGCACAAGACCACGCTGTCGCTCTACACCGAACGCCTCGTGAAGGACGGTCTCATCCCCGAGGGCGAGATCGAGGACATGAAGGCCGCGTTCCAGGCCCGCCTGAACGACGAGTTCGAGGCCGGCCGCGAGTTCAAGCCGAACAAGGCCGACTGGCTGGACGGCCGCTGGTCGCACCTGAACAAGCAGGGCGAGAAGTACCAGCGCGGCAAGACCTCGATCCCGGAAAAGACGATGGCCGAGATCGGCGCCGCCCTGACCCGGGTGCCCGAGGGCTTCCACATGCACCGCACCGTCGAGCGCCTGCTCGACGCCAAGCGCGAGATGTTCTCGACCGGCAAGGGCTTCGACTGGGCCACCGCCGAGGCGCTCGCCTTCGGCTCGCTGCTGACCGAGGGCTACCCGGTCCGCCTCGCCGGGCAGGACTCGACCCGCGGGACGTTCTCGCAGCGGCACTCGGCCTTCATCGACCAGCAGACCGAGGATCGCCACTACCCGCTCAACCACATCCGTGACGGGCAGGCCCGCTACGAGGTCATCGACAGCGCGCTCTCCGAATACGCGGTGCTGGGCTTCGAATACGGCTACTCGCTGGCCGAGCCGAACGCCCTGACCCTGTGGGAAGCCCAGTTCGGCGACTTCGCCAACGGCGCGCAGATCATGTTCGACCAGTTCATCTCGTCGGGCGAGTCGAAGTGGCTGCGGATGTCGGGCCTCGTGATGCTCCTGCCGCACGGCTTCGAGGGCCAGGGCCCCGAGCACTCGTCGGCCCGCCTCGAGCGCTTCCTGCAACTCTGCGGCCAGGACAACTGGATCGTGGCGAACTGCACGACGCCGGCCAACTACTTCCACATCCTGCGCCGCCAGCTGCACCGCAGCTTCCGCAAGCCGCTGGTGCTGATGACGCCGAAGTCGCTGCTGCGCCACAAGCTGGCGATCTCGGAGGCCGCCGACTTCACCACTGGCTCCAGCTTCCACCGCGTGCTCTGGGACGACGCCGAGAAGGGCAACTCCGAGACCACCCTGAAGCCCGACGCCGAGATCAAGCGCGTCGTGATCTCGTCCGGCAAGGTCTACTACGACCTGCTGGAAGAGCGCGACGCCCGCGGGATCGACGACATCTACCTGCTGCGCCTCGAACAGTTCTACCCGTTCCCGGCCATGTCGCTGTCGAAGGAGCTCCGGCGCTTCCCCGAGGCCGAGGTGGTCTGGTGCCAGGAAGAGCCCAAGAACCAGGGCGGCTGGACCTTCGTCGAGCCCAACCTCGAATGGGTCCTGACCCGCAACAAGGCGAAGTACACCCGGCCCGCCTATGCCGGGCGTC
>JAUHZL010000128.1 GCA_030425945.1 Alphaproteobacteria bacterium
CAGGCCGACAGACGTTGACACCGCTTAGCACCGCCGTAGGGTCTTGCAAAGTCAACCGGGCGCGACAGCCTGACCGATCTGCGGCGTGGGGGCCCGAATGGCGACACTGACCTATTTTTTCGCGACTGTTTCCCCGTTTACCTATCTTGCGGGCACGCGGCTCGAGGAGATCTGCGCCCGCCACGGGCTCGAGATCGACTATCGTCCGCTCGACGTGATCGCGCTCTTTGCCCGCACCGGGGGTGTGGCGCCGAAGGATCGCCACGAATCCCGGCTGGCGTACCGCCTGCAGGAACTGGAGCGGCAGGCGCGCAAGACCGGGCTGCCGCTGAACCTGAAACCCGCCTTCTGGCCCGCCAACCCGGCGCCGTCCTCCTACGCCTTCATCGCGGCGCAGAGCGCGGTACGGGCGGGCAAGGCCGACGGCGATCTGGGCGCGCTGGCGCATGGCTTCACCCGCGCCTGCTGGGCCGAGGAGCGCAACATCGCCGAGGATGACGTGGTGCGCGACGTGCTGGCAGGGGCCGGGTTCGACCCCGCGCTTGCCGACAGCGGGATGCTCGCGGGCGCCGAGACCTATGCCGCGAACCTCGAGGACGCGGTGCGCATGGGCGCTTTCGGGGCGCCCTTCTACATCACGCCGGACGATCGCCGGTTCTGGGGGCAGGACCGCCTCGACGATCTCGATCTGGCGCTCAAGGGCGAGATCTGATGCCGGAAGCCCGCTTCGGGGGCACGCTCTGTCACTGGACGGAGCAGGGGATCGGCCCGCCGATCCTGATGCTGCACTGCATGCTGGCGCATGGCGGGGCGTGGCGGCGCGTGGCCGAGCGCCTGCCCGAAGGCCGCGCGGTGATGCCGGACCTCGTCGGCCACGGCCGCAGCGGCCCGCACGACCCTGCCCGCGATCTGCATGACCAGGCGACCGAGATGGTGCGGGCGCTGTCCGAGCGGCTGGCCGACGAGGCGGGCGGCCCGGTCGAGGTGGCCGGTCACAGCTTCGGCGGCACGCTGGCGCTGCGGCTGGCGGTCGAAGCGCCGCATCTCGTCCGCGCGCTGACGCTGGTCGAGCCGGTCTATTTCGCGGCGGCGGCCCCCGAGGCGCGGCGGGCCTTCGAGGCGGGCGGCGGGGCCTTCCTGCGCCTGTTCCACGAGGGCGAGGTCGAGGCCGCGCTGGAGATGTTCCTGACGGACTGGGGCGGACCCGGCGCCGCGGCGATGCCGGAGCCGCAGCGCAGCTATTTCCGGGACCGGCTGGGCCTTGTCGCGATGGCCGATGCGGCGACGCTGGCGGATCGTCCGGGCGTGATCGACCGGCTCGGCAAGGTGCGCTGTCCCGTGCTGCTGGTCGAGGGGGGGAACTCCCCGGCCATCGTCAGCGCGATCCAGGACGGGCTGGCGGCGCGGTTGCCGCAGGCCGAGCGGTTGCTGGTCGCCGGGGCGGGGCATGACGTGGTGCGCAGTCATCCGCAGTCCCTTGCGGCCGAGATGGCGCGGCATCATTCGTCGATGGTGTAATCCTCGAGGTCGTCCTCGTCGATCTCGAACTCGGGGATGGCCCAGCCCTTGACCGACACACCCGCCTCGTGGACCGAGGCCGGGTCGCCCGAGACCAGCGGATGCCAGTCGTTCAGCGGCTTGCCCTCGTGCAGCCGCCGGTAGGCGCAGGTCGTGGGCATCCAGTAGGCGATCTCGTCCAGCGTCTTCGGGGTCAGCACCACGCAATCCGGCACGAAGGTCTTGCGGGTCTCGTACTGCCCGCAGCGGCAGGTGTCGGTGTCCAGCAGGCGGCAGGACACGCGGGTGAAGGCGATCTCCTGCGTCTCGTCGTCTTCCAGCTTCAGGAGGCAGCAGCGGCCGCACCCGTCGCAGAGCGCCTCCCATTCCTGCGAGGTCATCTTGTCGAGCGGCACGCGCTCCCAGAACCGGGGGCGCAGGGCCGGGGCGGCGGTGTCGGGCTGGCGGCTCATGTCGCGGCCAGGATGGAGCGGGCGCGGGTGCAGTCGGCATCCATCTGCGCGATCAGGGCCTCGAGGCTGTCGAACTTCTCCTCGCCGCGCAGCCATTCCACGAGCGCCACGGACAGCGTCGCGCCGTAGAGGTCGCCGGAGAAATCGAAGAGGAACGTCTCGATGTTCGGGGTGTTCTCGCCGAACATCGGGCGCACGCCCAGCGACGCCGCGCCGTGATAGCTGCCCTTGTGCGGGCCGTCGCGGACGTCCACCAGCACCGCGTAAACCCCGTGACGCGGCGGATGCAGGCCCTCGATCGACATGTTCGCGGTCGGGTAGCCCAGCACGCGCCCGCGCTGCTCGCCGCCGATCACCGGACCCTCGATCCGGTGCCAGTGGCCGAGCATGGCGGCGGCATCGCGCGGACGGCCTGCGCTGAGCGCCTCGCGGATGGCGGTCGAGGACACCGTGGCGCCGTCGGTTTCCAGCAGGTCGGCGATGGTGACGCCGAAGCCCATGTTCGCACCGAACCCGGCCAGCATCTCGGCGGTGCCCGCGCGGTTCTTGCCGAAACAGAAATCGGCACCGACGACGACATGGGCGAGGCCGAGCTGGTCGCGGATCACCTCGGCGGCGAATTCCTCGGCGGTCAGGTCGGCCAGTTGCCGGTTGAACGCGATGTCGTAGAGGACGTCGATCCCGAGCTTTTCCAGCCGGTGCGCGCGGGCCTCGCGGCTCATCAGGCGGAAGGGCGGGGCATCGGGGCTGAAATACTCGCGCGGATGCGGCGAGAAGGTCAGCACGCCCAGGGGCGCCGTTGCCGCGCGCGCCGCCGTGCGGGCGAGATCGATCACCGCCTGGTGGCCACGGTGCACGCCGTCGAAATTGCCGATGGCGACGGCCGCGCCCCGGTCAGACGGCGATACGAAGGTTCTGTCGCGCACGATCCGCATGGCCGTGTCGGTAGCCGCCCGGCGCGGAGGGCGCAAGGGTGCGCCGGCGTGGCGTCAGTCGAACTTGCGCGAGGGGGCGAGCACGGTCGCCTCGCCCTTCAGGACGGGCTTGCCGGAGACAAAGCAGACCGTGTTCAACTGCACGCGGCGCTTGGAATGGTCGATGTCGAGCACGCTGACTTCGGCGGTCACCAGGTCGCCCGGGCGCACCGGGGCGAGGAACTTCAGCGTCTGCCCCAGGTAGACCGTGCCATGGCCCGGCAACTGCTCGCCGATCACCGCCGACACGAGGCCCGCCGTCAGCATCCCGTGGGCGATGCGGCCCTCGAAGATGGTGTCCTGCGCGTAGTCGTCGTCGAGGTGCACGGGGTTCCGGTCGGTCGAGACTTCGGCGAACAGCTCGATGTCGCGGTCGGTCACCACCTTGGACAGCGACCGGGTCATGCCGATTTCGAGATCCTCGATACAGATCGTGCCGCGCGGCAGGTTGTCCAACATCGTCCCCTCCATGTCTGGCGACTGCGCCCCAGATACCCGATGTGCCGCCTTGCTGCAAATGCGAAAGCAAGAATGCGACGTTTTGGATGGGATGTATTGTAATTTTGTTGCGAGGCAAGCCCGGGGTTAGCGCAGGAACCCCATCGCGTAGGTCGGCGCGACCATGGCGGCCTCGGTCAACCGGGCCAGGCGCTCCGGGTCGGGCTGGCCGCCGGGCGCGGTCGCGGTCTCGCGCGCCGCCAGTCCCCCGGTGATGAAGATCGAATCGATATCCTCGCCGAGCGCGCCCTGCACGTCGGTGGCGATGCCGTCACCCACCGCCAGCACCCGGTCGGCGTCGCGGGGCAGGCGCCCGATCTCGGCCAGGCGTCGCCGGGCGAGGTCGTAGATCGGCGGGTGCGGCTTGCCGAAATAGAGGCTCTCGCCGCCCATCTCGGTATAGAGCTGCGCGACCGCGCCGGCGCACCACTCGCGGGTCTCGCCCCGGTCGACGACGATGTCGGGGTTCGCGCAGAGCAACTTCAGGCCCATGGTCTTGGCCAACAGCAGTTGCGGCCGCAGGTCGGCGGGATCGGCCAGCGGATCGAACGGACCGGTGCAGACGAGGCCCTCGGCCTGATCCAGCGGCACGCGGGTGATCTCGGGCGCGTCGGGCATCAGCTTCATGCGCTCGAAGAAGGGCAGGTCGCGCTCCTCGCCGATGAAGAACACCCGCTCCCCGACGAAGCCCGAGAACATCGCCGCCCGCGCGCTGTCGCCCGAGGTGGCGATGGTGTCCCAGGTGTCGCGGGGCAGGCCCATCGCGTCCATCTGCGCCTCGACCCCGGCGCGGGGCTTCGGCGAATTGGTCACCAGACAGACCACCCCGCCCGAGCGACGGTAGGCCTGCAGGGCCGCGACCGCCTCCGGGAAGGGCTCGATCCCGTTGTGGACGCAGCCCCAGAGGTCGCAGAGCAGCGCGTCGTAGTTGGCGCCGATCTCGGACAGCGAGGAAATGATGCGGGTCATGGCGGCCTTCCGGGTCGGGGTGTGGCGAAAATTCCGCCCTCCCATAGGCCGTTTCGCGGGGCGGGGCCACCGCTGTTGAAGCGCGCCTGCGTCCGGGGTAGCGAGACGGCGACCGATGGAGGTTTGATGTTCGAGACTGTGTCGCGGGGCTGAGGCCCGGCCGACTCCACAGGGCCTGAGTGGCAGCGCGCCCTCGCGGATGCGGGGCGCATCGCTGCGCGTGACTCAGCGCGGACATTTTCCGATGAACATTTCCAGACCTGAACAGCGCGTGCTGCACGTGCTGGCCAAGGGCGGCGCGATCCTGTTCGAACGCAGCGCGGGCGGCAAGGTGACCGAGGTCTCCTGCGTCACCCGCGAAGGCTACACGCTGGAGGACTGCACCCTGCCGGTGTTCCAGCGCCTGCGCCGCAAGCGGCTGATCGAATCCTTCGCGGGCGCGCCCTACCGCATCTCGCGGCGCGGGCGGCTCAGCGTGCGGGCCCAGTTGGACAACCAGTAGCGCCCGGCACGAAAAAGGGGGTGGCGCAGCCCGCCACCCCCGATCCGTTTCCGGTGCCTGCGGTCCTCAGACCTTCAGGTTCGGGATGATCTGCTTCTTCCGGGACATGATGCCCGACAGCACGACGGTGTCGCCGGTGACGGTCGCGCCGAAGCTCTTCTCGGCCACGGTCTTGACCAGGTCGTTCGGCACCAGAAGCGTCGCCTGCTCGTTCAGGATGTCCACGACGAAGAGCAGCACCTGGTCGGCGCCGTCTTCCTTCGCCACGTCCACCATGCTGGCCATCAGGCTGTCCTTGCGGTCGAGCACGGTCTGCGGCGCGGTCGTTTCCAGCACCGAGACGCGGAACTGCTTGCCGCCGACCTCGTATTCCTTCGAGTCCATGCGCAGCAGCTCGGCATCCGAGAACGCCGACACGTCGGACTTTGCCGCGAACATCTCGGCCGCGAAGGACGGGATGTCGATGCCCAGATCGGCGGCGAGCTTCTCGGCCACGGCCTTGTCATGCGGCGTGGTGGTCGGCGAGCGGAACTCCAGCGTGTCCGACAGGATGCAGGTCAGCATCGCGCCCTTGATCGCCGCGGGCGCGTGGCCGACGTGGTCGCCCATCAGGTCGTGCATGATCGTTGCGGTGCAGGCCAGCGGGCGGACGGTGATGTCGATCGGGCCCTTCGTTTCCAGCCCGCCGACCAGCTTGTGGTGGTCGATGATGCCGCGGATGTCGGCGTCGTTCACGTTGGCAGGCAGTTCGGCGGGATTGTTGGTGTCCACGATCACGACCGGGGTGCCCTCGGCCAGTTCGCCCAGCAGCGCGGGCTTGTCGAGGCCCCAGCGGTCCAGCATGAACAGCGCTTCGGTGTTCGGCTCGCCCAGCAGGCGGGCCTCGGCCGGGGTGCCGGTGTGGCTGAGATACCAGGCCCAGATCAGCGGCGAGCCGGTCGAGTCGGTGTCGGGCGATTTGTGGCCGAAAACGAGAGTGGTCATGGGATACCTCGGAGGGGCAATACTGGTTCGCGCGCCTTCTAGGGCAGGGTATCGGAATTGTCACGCGCTGCACCGCCGCACCTTTGGGCGGGGACGGAGGAACCGGGATGACGTCACCACCACTGCGGATCGACCCGCTGCCCGTCCTGGCCGGGGCGCTGGGGCTGTCGGCCTGTCCCGGCCGCCGGGACGCCGCCGGGGGCGCGCGCGACCTCGACGCCGACCTCGACGCGATCCGGGATTGGGGTGCCGAAGCGGTCGTCACGCTGATCGAGCCGGACGAGGCCGCTTGGCTCGGCGTTGCCGGGCTGGGGGAGGGGGTGCGGGCCCGGGGCCTTGCCTGGCATCCGCTGCCGGTGCCAGACATGCAGCCGCCCGGCGCGGATTTCGAGCGGCGCTGGGGTACGGTCGGACCGGCGCTGATCGACCTGCTGCGCGCGGGCGGACGGGTGCTGATCCACTGCCGGGCGGGGCTGGGGCGCACCGGGACCGTCGCCGCGCGCCTGCTGCTGGAGACCGGCGAGGCCCGGTCGCCCGGGGCCGCGATGGACCGTGTCCGGGCGGCCCGGCCGGGCGCGATCGAGACCGCCGTGCAGGAAGACTGGCTGCGGGCCCTCGTCCCGCACTGACCCGGTGCCGCGCTGACCCGATCCCGCCCGCTCCCGGCCCGAAATCCGCCGGGATCGCCCGCAAGACTACGGCCCATGCTGATCCGGGTTTTCCTTGTCCTGCTTCTCGTCGCGGTGCCCGCCGGTGCTTTCGAGCGCACCGCGGACTATGCCAAGGCGCGTGTCGGGCCGTGGCGGGTGAATATCTCGTCCGGCTGGCAGGCCGATCCGCGCGGGCGCGACGCGGCGCTGCAGGAGGTCGGGCGACAACTGTCCGTGGTTCTGGAGGTGGTGCCCGAACCGGCGCTGGCCGTTCTGACCGAGGTGCCGATCTGGCTGGAGAACGCGCCGCTGCATGACGGGGCGGGCCAGTTCCACCGGTCGGGCTTCTGGCTGCGCGACAACGGCTACAACCCCGGCAAGGTCGGCGCGGTGGAACTGAACCGCCGGGTCGTGGAATGGCGGCAGGCGATGCCGCTGGTCGTGCTGCACGAGCTGGCACATGCCTATCACCACCGCGCCCTGCTGGAGCGCACGCCCGAGATCGAGGCGGCCTTCGCGGCGGCGCAGGCGTCGGGCGTGTACGGGAACGCCTACGCGATGACCGATCCGATGGAGTACTTCGCCGAACTGACCGAGGCGCTCTTCGGACAGAACGACCAGACCCCGCGCGACCGGGCCGAACTGGCACGGATCGACCCGCAGGGCCTGGCGCTGGTCGCGGCCCTCTGGGGCGTTGCCCCCTGACCGTCCGATCCCCGCATTTTTCGCCGGGTCCCCCGTTGACAGGAAAACGGTCGCTCCTTACCTAGGCCCCACGGTTAGCACTCGCCCCGGGTGAGTGCTAACGAAGGGAGCAACACTTCAGTGAAGGAGCCGCAAGATGGCATTCACCCCGCTGCATGACCGCGTTCTGGTCCGTCGCGTCGAAAGCGAAGACAAGACCAAGGGCGGCCTGATCATCCCCGACACCGCGAAAGAGAAGCCCGCCGAGGGCGAGATCGTCGCCGTGGGCGCCGGTGCGCGCGACGAGGACGGCGACCGCATCGCGATGGACGTGAAGGTGGGCGACCGGATCCTGTTCGGCAAGTGGTCGGGCACCGAGATCAAGATCGACGGTGAGGACCTGCTCATCATGAAGGAAAGCGACATCCTCGGGATCATCACCCCGTCGTCGGCTGCCGCCGCGGCCTGAACGCCCCGGATCGTTTCCTCATTCCCCACGAGAATTCCGAAGGAGTAAGCCCCAATGGCTGCTAAGGACGTCAAGTTCAACACCAACGCCCGCGAGAAGATGCTGCGCGGCGTGAACATCC
>JAUHZL010000129.1 GCA_030425945.1 Alphaproteobacteria bacterium
TTCGAGCTGGATGCCAACGGGCTGGTCGTGCCGACGCCGGACGGGGCCGTGTCGCCCGACGGCGTGCGCGTGCATTCCGTCGCGCCCCCGGTCACCCCGCCCGAGCGTCCCGCCCGGATCGAGCAGGACGCCGCGCTCGCGCCCGATGCCGCCGCGCCGCTGCGCCCGCGCGCGCGTCCGGGGAACGCGACCGAGATCATCGAACGCGCCGCCCTCGGCGGCTACACACGCGCCCAGCTTGCGGCCCTGAAGCCGCGCGCGCGGCCCGAGTCCGAGCAGGCGATTGCCGCCGCCGAGGCGCTCGCCGACGGGGTCGACGCCGACACGGCCAGCCCGCTGGCGGTTGCCAGCTCGCGTTCGCCCGCCGGGCGGCCCTCGAACATCGCCGAACTGGTGGCCGAGGCCCGCCGCCTCGCGCCCGAGCCCGAGACCCGGGTGACGCGGGTCGCCGCCGTTGCGCCCGCCGGGCCGACGATCCCGACCCGCGCGTCGGTGGCACGTCAGGCGACGATCCAGAACGCCATCTCGCTCCGGCAGGTCAACCTGATCGGGGTCTACGGAACGCCCTCCGACCGCCGCGCGCTGGTGCGGCTGGCCAATGGCCGCTACGTCAAGGTCGAGGTCGGCGACCGCGTCGATGGCGGCCGGGTCGCCGCGATCGGCGACAGCTCGCTGCAATACGTGAAGAACAATCGGAACATCACGCTGGCGATGCCGGACTGACGGCAGGGCCACCGAAGCGGCCCCGCCGAGCTAGTGCGCGGCCTATTCGGCCACGGTGCGGTTGGTGATCAGAACCCCGCCCTCCGGCTGCGCGGCAAAGCCCACGGTCAGCATGGTGCCGGTGCCGCTGCGGAACGACCAGGTCACGTCCCCGCCGCTCTCCGACGTCTCGACCGGCCCCTCGGCCCGGTAGCCAAGCTGCTCCGCAAGGTCGTCGCGCAGCAGCAGGGCGTCCTCGGGCGACAGCGCGCTTTCCGGGATCGTGAGGCGGCAGAGCACTTCGGTGTCGTCGCTCGACAGTTGCAGGACCGTGCCGTTCGGGTGGTCGTGGTAGTCCATCCCGTCGCGGTCCTCGCGCTCGGTCATCCCCGCGCCCATGCTGGCCTGCATCCCGGCCATCATCTTGCTGCGCAGGCCCAGCGTGTCGAGGACACAGGCCGACAGCACGAAACTGGTGTAGCTGTCCCAGCTCGCAAGGGTGTCCTGCGCCGAAGTCGGCACAGGGGCGAGTACCAGCGCCAGCGCGGTCAGGACCGGGGCAGGGGAGCGGCGCATCCGGCCCTCACTCGCCGACATGGGTCATGTCGAAGGTCATGGTGATCTTGCAGTCGGCCATGCCCGGCATCACCGACAGGTCGACCCCGCCCGCGAGCAGCGCGATGTCGAGCACCGAGTAGCTTGCGATCCGGGTCGGCGTCACGATCTCCATGCCGACATCGGCGCCCACGCTGCCGCCGCCCGAGTTGACCTCGAACAGCTTGCCCTCGAAGCTGTTGGGGCCGGCCCGGGTCCAGGTGACCTCCTGCCCGTCGCCGTTCATGAAGTCGAGCGCGTCCGGGTCGAACTTGCCGCCCCAGCTGATCCGGTGGGTTTCGTCCTGCCGGTCGATGCCGCCCATGCTGCGGAACATCGCCTCCATCTGCGCCGGGCAGCGCTCGAAGATCTGGTCGGCGGAGGTGATGCGCCACAGGCCGTCGCGCGGGACGATGTCCCCATCCGCCCCGGCATCCCCGGCCACCTCGCCCTCGAACAGCGGGATCGGGACCCGGCCCTGGTCGTCGGGCGAAAAGACGCGCGAGACCACCTTGCCGTCGCCGCCGAAGAGCGTGTCGAAGTCCTCGGGCGCGGCATCGGTCAGGACCGGGCGCGAGTTCGGCAGTTCGGTGATCAGGATCGACTGCCGGGCCGGGTCGATCTGGAGATCGGGCTGCCCGGTCAGCACGCGGTAATCCTCGGCCGTCAGGGCGCTGGCCCCGATTTCGCACCCGCCGGGGGCGCAGATCAGAACGCGTAATGTCGGCTCCTGCGCGAGGAGCGGCGTTGCGAAAATGGCGGGTGTGACGACCAGCGCGACGGGAATGCGATGGAACATGGAGATCCTGACTGTGCGAGGGAACGAAAAAAGGGGGCGGACCAAGGCCCGCCCCCATACTTTCGGATGGAATGTGCGCGCTGTCTACTCCGAGGCGCCGTCCCGGCTCAGCCGTGCGCCTTGGCCAGCGCCTGGTCGAGATCGGCGATGATGTCGTCCGCGTCCTCGATGCCGATCGACAGGCGCACCACGTTCGGCGCTGCCCCGGCGGCGACCTGTTGCTCGGGGGTCAGCTGGCGGTGGGTGGTCGAGGCCGAGTGGATGATCAGCGACCGGGTGTCGCCCAGGTTGGCGACGTGGCTGAAGAGTTCGAGCGAGTCCACCAGCTTAACGCAGGCGTCATAGCCGCCCTTCAGCGCCACGGTGAAGAGCGCGCCCGCGCCCTTCGGGCAGACCGATGCCACGCGGTGGTTGTAGGGCGAGGAGGCCAGCCCGGCGTAGGTGACCGTCTCGATCCGGTCGTCCTGCTCCAGCCAGGCCGCGACCTTCATCGCGTTCTGCACATGGCGCTCCATCCGCAGGCTGAGGGTCTCGATCCCCATCAGGGTGTAATGGGCGGCCTGCGGGTTCATCGTCATGCCGAGATCGCGCAGCCCGACCGCGATGCCGTGGAAGGTGAAGGCCAGCGGGCCGAAGGTCTCGGCGAACTTCAGGCCGTGGTAGGCGGGCTCGGGCTCGGACAGCGACGGGAACTTGCCCGAGGCGGCCCAGTCGAACTTGCCCGAGTCGACGATGCAGCCGCCGGTGACGGTGCCGTTGCCGGTCAGGTACTTCGTGGTGGAGTGGACGACCAGCGTCGCGCCGTGCTCGATCGGACGGCAGAGGTACGGCGTGGCCGAGGTGTTGTCGACGATCAGCGGCAGGCCGACCTTCGCGGCGAGCGCGCCGATGGCGGGCAGGTCGGTGATGTAGCCGCCCGGGTTGGCGATCGACTCGCAGAAGATCGCGCGGGTGTCGTCGTCCACCGCGGCCTCGACCGCGGCGAGGTCATCGAAATCGACGAACTTGGCCGACCAGCCGAAGCGGCGGATGGTCTGGCTGAACTGGGTGACGGTGCCGCCGTAGAGCCGGGTCGAGACCACGACATTGCGCCCCGGTCCCATCAGCGGGAACAGCGCCATGATCTGCGCCGCGTGGCCGGACGAGCAGCACACCGCGCCGACGCCGCCCTCGAGCGTCGCGATGCGTTCCTGCAGCACGGCGACGGTCGGGTTGGTCAGGCGCGAGTAGATGTAGCCCACTTCCTGCAGGTTGAAGAGCGCGGCCGCGTGCTCGGCGTCGCGGAACACGTAGGCCGTGGTCTGGTAGATCGGCGTCTGCCGCGCGCCGGTGGCCGGGTCGGGCCGCGCGCCGGCGTGGATCTGCAGCGTGTCGAAGCCCATCGGTCTGTCGGTCATGTCGGTGTCCCCTCCTTGGAAATCTGCGGCACCTTACTTTGAGGGTCGGGCTTGTCCACAGCGCCGTGCGCGGGGCGGGGCATGGGAAAACATTCCGGGAGAGCGTTCCGGATCGGGCAGAGCGGGGAGAATATTTTTTCGCGGCCGTGGTGGCCTCAGCGCGCGCGCCAGGTCACCAGCGCGGAGGCGACGAAGTTCCACAGCGCGCCCACGACGGCGCCGGTGGCCGAGGCGACCTCGGCCTGCGGCAGGACGGTATAGACCACGTCCGCCACACCGACATTGGCCACCGCGCCGACGGCGCAGACCGCGTAGAAGCTGAACAGCCCGGTCACCAGCGCGCGCCCGCGCAGGGTGCGGTCATGGTAGGTCAGCACGTTGTTCAGCAGGAAATTCGTCGTCATCGCGACCCAGACGCCGAAGGTCTGGGCGATCCAGAACGGCTCGATGCCGGCCAAGAGCGCCAGCCGCATCGCGGCAAGCTGCACGATCACGCCGGTCGCGCCGACGCTCAGGAACAGGATCAGCCGGATCGGCAGCACGCCGCCGGTCATCCGGGCGACCAGCAGGGCGAGGAACTCGGCGGTCACCGCGGCGTCGAGCTTCGACTCGCCGTGCCGCCGGTCGCGGAAGGTGTAGCCGACCTCGGCCACCGTCCAGCGCCCCTTCGCGGCCGCCAGCATGTCGGCGAGGATCTTGAAGCCCTGCGTCTGCAGCCCGGTCACCACCTGGTTGAAGCTCTCGCGGCGGACCATGAAGAACCCCGACATCGGGTCGCTGGCCTCGATCTTCAGCAGGCGCTTGGCGAGGCGGGTGGCGATCTCGGAGCCGCGCGCGCGGGTCGCGGTGAAGCCCTCGCCGATCGAGCCGCCGTCCACGTGGCGCGAGCCGATCACGAGGTCGAGCTCCGGATCGGCCCGGAACCGCGCCACCATCTCTGCCAGCTTGGTCTCGTCGTGCTGCAGGTCGGCGTCGATCACGGCCACAAGCGGGGTCGTGGCGGACAGGATCCCCTCGATGCAGGCCCCGGCGAGGCCGCGCCGCCCGATCCGGTGGATCAGGTGAACCCGGTCGTCGTCGCGGGCGGCGGCGCGCACCTCTTCGGCGGTGCCGTCCGGGCTGTCGTCGTCGACATAGACCACTTCCCACGCGATCCCGCCGAGCGCCGCGTCGAGCAGCGCCAGCATCGGGCGGACATTGGCCCGTTCGTTGAAGGTCGGAATGACGATGGTCAGGTCAGCGCGCATGGCGCTGCGTGTCGCGCAATCGGGCGGCAAGCGCAAGCCGCGGGAGGGCCGCAGCGGGCTTGGCTTGGGCGCGGGCGCGCGCTATGCCCGCCGCAGTCCAGACGGCAGCCCGGAAGGAGAGCCGCCCATGCGCCGCGCCGAGATCACCCGCACCACCGCCGAGACCGACATCCAGGTCTCGATCGACCTCGACGGGACCGGGACCTACGACAACCGGACCGGCGTCGGGTTCTTCGACCACATGCTGGACCAGCTGGCCCGCCACGCGCTGATCGACATGCAGGTGCGCTGCGAGGGCGACCTGCACATCGACGATCACCACACGGTCGAGGATGTCGGCATCGCGCTCGGCCAGGCCCTCAGCCGCGCGATGGGCGACAAGCGCGGCATCCGGCGCTACGGCTCCTGCCTGCTGCCGATGGACGACACGCTGGTGCGCGCCGCGCTCGACCTGTCGGGGCGGCCGTTCCTCGTGTGGAAGGTCGAGATGACCGCGCCGAAGATCGGCAGCTTCGACACCGAGCTGGTGCGCGAGTTCTTCCAGGCGCTCTCGACCCACGGCGGCATCACGCTGCATGTCGAGAAGATCGACGGGATCAACAGCCACCACATCGCCGAGGCCGCGTTCAAGGCCGTGGCGCGGGCGCTGCGCGATGCGCTGGAGGCCGATCCGCGCAAGGCGGACGCGATTCCCTCGACGAAAGGGATCCTCTGACGTGGCGACGGTCCTGATCGACTACGACTCGGGCAACCTGCACTCGGCCCAGAAGGCGTTCGAGCGGATGGCGTCCGAGACCGGGGCCGGGTCTGTCGTCGTGACCTCGGACCCGGACCTCGTGGCGCGCGCCGACCGGGTGGTGCTGCCGGGCGACGGCGCGTTTCCGGCCTGCCGCCGGGGCCTGCAGGGCTTCGACGGGCTGGAGGCAGCGCTGCTGGAGGCGGTCGAAGGGCGCGGCGTGCCGTTCCTCGGCATCTGCGTCGGGATGCAGATGATGGCCGAGCGCGGGCTCGAATACGAGCCGGTCGAGGGGTTCGGCTGGATCGGGGGCGTGGTCGACCGCATCCGCCCCGCGGACCCGGCGGTGAAGGTGCCGCACATGGGCTGGAACGACCTCGTCGTGGAGGGGGCCGGGCACCCGGTGCTCGACGGGATCAGCACCGGCGATCACGCCTATTTCGTCCACTCCTACGCGATGCGGGTCACCGATCCGGCCCAGCGTCTGGCGCATGTGGACTACGGCGGCGCGGTCACCGCCATCGTCGGCACGGGCAACCGGATCGGCACCCAGTTCCACCCGGAAAAGAGCCAGTCAGCCGGTCTGCGCCTGATCGCCAACTTCCTGACCTGGCGACCCTGACGCCGCATCCGCCGTCCCCGCGTGGCCGACGGCGTCCATCACGAGGCACCCCTCGATCAGCGTCAGCGCCCGGGGGGCCGCGGCAGCCCCGTCCGGATGCCGACGGGCGGTCCAGTCGAGAAAGACATCCATGATCGCGCGCCCGGCCCCGAGATGGGCGGCCGAGCCTTGGGCCGCGGCCGAGACGATGTCGAACCAGACCCGCACATAGGGACGGAACGGGTCCGAGCGCATCAGCGCCAGCACATCGCGGACCAGCGCGGCCTCGGTGTCGTAGCGGCGCTCGGGCAGGGCGTCGTCCAGCCCGGCGGCCATGCGCCGGGCGAGGAACTCCAGCAACTCCGAGATCAGCGCGTCCTTGCTGCCGAAATGGTAGATCAGCATCCGGTCCGAGGTGTTCGCCGCTGCCGCCATCGGGCGCAGGCTGGCGGTGTTCAGGCCGTGGGTCAGCACGTGGCCGGAAAGGGCCGACAGAAGCGCCTGCTTGTCCGGTTTGCCCCGTGCCATGCGATCCTCTTGTAGCAATCGCTACATAATGCTATCGTGTAGCAGTCGCTACAGGTTTTGTCTCCGACCCCAGACTAGAGAAGGAATGCGCCCATGTCTGCTTTGCAGGTCCTGCCGATGCTGGCCTATCTGCTTGCGTGCCTTGTCATCGGCCGGATCGCGCTGGCGGGGCGCGGGACGGGCCCTTCCGGCTGGATCTGGCCCGCGGGTCTGGGGGCCGTGTTCCTGCTCGTCTCGCTCTGGGCGGTCGCGCAGGAGGGCCTGCTGCAGTTCTGGGTCAATCACACCACGACGCTCGTCGGCAACCAGGTCTGGTTCGACCTGCTCATCGCGGTGAGCCTCAGCTTCTACCTGCTCGCCCCGCGCGCCCGGGCGGTCGGGATGGCCCTGCTGCCCTGGGCGATCGCGGTGATCCTGACCGCCAGCATCGCGCTGCTGCCGATGCTGGCACGGGTGCTCTGGCTCGAACACCGCGCCCGGGCCGTCCCGGCGCCCTGAGGCCCGGGACAAGAAAAAAGGGCCGCGCCCATGGCACGGCCCCGGTGCAGCCAAAAAATCGGCGCGTCAGTTGACGCGGGTCCAGGTCTGGCTGGCGCAGAGCAGGCCGCCCGCGACGCAGCCGCGCAGCTTCACCTGGTTGCCGCTGATGTCCATCTTGCCGATGTAGATCTTGTCGTTCGACGGACGCCAGACGCGGCCCTCGTAATGGCCGTCGCCCTCGGCGACCATGTCCATCACGATCTTCTTGCCGAGGTTCGGCGACTGGTACTCGCCGGTGGCGTCGTAGGTCCGGCGGATCACGCCGCAGAAGGCCGGGCCGCAGGGCTCGATCTGCACCAGCGCGTAGGAGCCGTCGTCGGGCTCGGTCTGCCACCAGCCGATCAGCGGGTCGGCGGCAGCCGCAGTTGCGAGGCCGAGGCTCGCGGTCAGGGCCAGAAGCCAGGTCTTCATGGGTATCTCTCCTCCCAGAGTTGCCGCCGAAATGCTGCCCCGAGGCCCGCGTGCCGATCAAGCGTGACGTTGCGCCAGATCGCGCGCTTGGCCTTGCGCCCGCACCGGGATAAGAGGCCCTCCGACCGGACGCCCCCAACCCGAAGGACCCGCGCCATGATCCTCTATCCCGCCATCGACCTGAAGGACGGGCAGGCCGTGCGCCTGCTGCGCGGCGAGATGGACCGGGCGACGGTCTTCAGCGAC
>JAUHZL010000130.1 GCA_030425945.1 Alphaproteobacteria bacterium
CTGAAGCGGAACCTGTCCAGATGTCCCTGAATGCCGTTCGTCCCTGGCGCACCATCGAGCGCCGCAAGTCGCGTCAGATCATGGTCGGGCCGGTGCCTGTCGGCGGCGATGCGCCGATCTCGGTCCAGACGATGACCAACACCGTCACCACCGATGTGCGGGCGACCATCGAACAGGTGCAGCGCTGCGCCGAAGCGGGCGCGGACATCGTGCGGATCTCGGTGCCGGACCAGGAATCGAGCCGGGCGCTGAAGGAGATCGTGAAGGAAAGCCCGGTCCCGATCGTCGCGGACATCCATTTCCACTACAAGCGCGGCATCGAGGCCGCCGAGGCCGGCGCCGCCTGCCTGCGGATCAACCCGGGCAACATCGGCGATGCCAGCCGGGTGCGCGAGGTCATCAAGGCCGCGCGCGACCATAACTGCTCGATCCGGATCGGGGTGAACGCGGGCTCGCTGGAAAAGCACCTGCTCGACAAGTACGGCGAGCCCTGCCCGGAGGCGATGATCGAGAGCGGTCTCGACCACATCCGCATCCTGCAGGACAACGACTTCCACGAGTTCAAGATTTCCTGCAAGGCGTCGGACGTGTTCCTCGCGGCGGCGGCCTACCAGGGGCTGGCCGATGCCACCGACGCGCCGATCCATCTCGGGATCACCGAGGCGGGCGGGCTGACCTCCGGGACGATCAAGTCGGCCATCGGCCTCGGCAACCTGCTGTGGATGGGGATCGGGGACACGATCCGGGTCTCGCTCTCGGCCGATCCGGTCGAGGAGGTGAAGGTCGGCTACGAGATCCTCAAGTCGCTCGGCCTGCGCCACCGGGGGGTGAACATCATCTCGTGCCCGTCCTGCGCGCGGCAGGGCTTCGACGTCATCAAGACCGTCGAGGCGCTGGAGAAGCGGCTGGAGCACATCAAGACGCCGATGAGCCTGTCGATCATCGGCTGCGTGGTGAACGGCCCGGGCGAAGCGCTGATGACCGATGTCGGGTTCACCGGCGGCGGCGCGGGGTCCGGCATGGTCTACCTGGCGGGCAAGCAGAGCCACAAGATGTCGAACGACCGGATGATCGACCACATCGTCGAGCAGGTCGAGAAGAAGGCGGCCGAACTGGACGCGGCGGCGGCTGCTGCGGCGTCGGAGGCCGATCCGGTCGGGTGAGGCCTCGCCGCTTGGGGGGCGTCGCGGGGGCCCTGCACCGCGACCGCGCCTAAGAATTTTAGGCAGAGGCCTTTCGACGGCCGTTCTCACCCAAAAAACCCTGTCTTTTCAAGGGCCGGATGGACCGAGTCCCGGCCGAAACCCTCCGATCCTAAAATTTTTAGGACGGGGAGAGGGGGGCAAGGGGTGCGGGCAGGGCGTGGGCTGTGCCCGGTCTCGGTGAGGGGCTCGTCCCGGTGCGGGTCGACCCGGACTGCCGTGCCCCGCCCCTGTCTCAGCCCGCGTCGGCGACGACCCGGGCGAGGCGGCAGAACTCTTCCAGCGACAGGGTCTCGGCCCGCCGCGTGGGGTCGATCCCGGCCTCCTCCAGCAGCGCTTCCATGCGCGGGTGCATGCCCTTCAGTGCCGCCCGCAGCATCTTGCGGCGCTGGTTGAACCCGGCCGCCGTCAGCCGCGACAGGACCTGCGGATCGGCCGGGAAGCGCGGTTCGGGCAGGGCGGTCAGGTGGACCACGGCGGACGAGATCTTGGGCGGCGGGGTAAAGGCCTCGGGCGGCAGCGTCAGCACGATCCGCGCCTCGCAGCGCCACTGGGCCAGCAGGGCGAGGCGGCCGTAGGCCTTGCTGCCCGGCCGCGCCACGATCCGGTCGGCCACCTCGCGCTGGAACATCAGCGTCAGCGAGGACCAGACCGGCGGCCAGGCCGCCGGGGTCAGCCAGCGGACCAGCAGTTCGGTGCCGACGTTGTAGGGCAGGTTCGCCACCACCCGGATCGGCGGCGTCAGGTGGGCCAGCGGGTCCACCTCAAGCGCGTCGGCGTTCAGGACGGTCAGGCGGCCCGGCCAGTGGGCGGCGACCTCCTCCAGCGCGGGCAGGCAGCGGGCGTCCTTCTCGACCGCCAGCACGCGGCGCGCGCCGGAGGCCAGCAGGCCGCGCGTCAGCCCGCCGGGGCCGGGCCCGATCTCGAGCACGTCGCAGGCGGTCAGGTCGCCCGCCTGCCGGGCGATCTTGGCGGTCAGGTTCAGGTCGAGGAGGAAGTTCTGCCCCAGCGCCTTCTTCGCCGACAGCCCGTGCGTGGCGATCACCTCGCGGAGCGGCGGCAGACCGTCGAGCGCGGCCATCAGTGCCCCCCGTGGGCGGCGCGGGCGGCGGCCATGTGGCGGGCGAGGCGCAGCGCGGCCAGCGTGCTGGTGACGTCCGCCTGCCCGGTTCCGGCGATGTCGAAGGCGGTGCCGTGGTCGGGCGAGGTGCGGATGAAGGGCAGGCCGAGGGTGACGTTCACGCCGCCCGCGAAATCGAGCGCCTTGATCGGGATCAGGGCCTGATCGTGATACATGCAGACGGCGGCGTCATAGCTCGCGCGGGCCGCGTCGTGGAACATCGTGTCGGCCGAGCGCGGGCCGGTCACGTCCATCCCCTCAGCGCGCAGGCGGTCGAGGGCGGGGCCGATGACCTCGATCTCCTCGCGCCCGATGGTGCCGCCTTCGCCCGCGTGCGGGTTCAGGCCCGCCACCGCGAGGCGCGGCCGGGCGATGCCGAAGTCGTGGATCAGCGCGTGGTGGGTGATCCGCAGGGTGGCGTCGAGCAACTCGGGCGTCAGCAGGCCGGGCACCCGGGCGAGCGGTTCGTGGATCGTGACGGGCACCACCCGCAGCACGTCGCTGGCCAGCATCATCACGACACGGTCCACCCCCGCGAGATGGGCGAGGAACTCGGTATGGCCGGGAAAGGCGAAGGCGGCGCCGTCCTTCAGCGCCTTCTTGTGGATGGGCAGCGTGGTCAGGGCGGCGGCGGCGCCGTCCTCGACGAAGCGGACGCCGGTTTCGATGGCGGCCAGCACACCCGCTGCGTTCTCGGGGCGCGGGGTGCCCGGGACGCGGGGGCCGCCGAAGGCCAGCGGCCAGACGGGCAGGCCGTGGCGCGCGGCGCGGGCGGTCTCGGACGGGTCGTCGATCACCGCGCGGGGCGTGTCGTCGGGCAGGTGGTCCGGATCGCCGATCCAGAAGAAGGGAAGGCTGTCCCCCAGCGCCCGCCACGCCAGGCCGGCCAGTTCCGGGCCGATCCCCGCGGGTTCGCCGCAACTGACGGCGATCGGGGCCACCGGCGCGGCAGAGCGGTCGGGACCCGGCGCGGTCCCGGTCTGCGGATCGGGGTCGGTGTCGAGCATCGCCGTTCCGCACCGCCGCTCAGGGGCGCGAGAAGAAGGCGTCGGCGCGCAGGCTGTCGAGATAGGCGTCCGAGATCGAGGCGAGGCGCTGGTTGAAGAGCTCCAGCCGGGCGCGTTCGCGGACCTCTTCCGGGCTCTGCTCGTCGGTGGGGGCCACCGAGCGGCCGCAGAGCATCAGGAAGAGCGTCGTGGTGCCGTTGTTGCGGGTCAGCACCGACGAGGTTTCGCCCGGGTCCATCGCCGCCAGTTCCAGCGCCACGTCCCGCGGCAGGGCCGAGACCGGGGTGGTCTGGCGGCTGAGGCTGTCCTCGCGCCCGCCGCGCACCAGCGGGTGCAGCGCGCTGCAGCTGTCGGCGGCGGTGGCGATGCGTGCCGCCTCGGCCTGCGCCTCGGGGCCGGTGCCGGGGATGGCGATGCTGGTGTAATCGACGCGCACGTTGCCGGCGGGGTTCGGGCCGACTTCCTGCAGGCCGCGCAGCAGGAAGACCGCGATGGCGTTCTCGCCGACCGGAACCGGGTCCGAGACCTCGCCGGGCCGCAGGGTCAGCAGGATCGGGGTCAGCTGCGGCGGGATGTTGGAGAGGTCCAGCCACTCGTCCATCCGGCCGCCGGTGGTGCGCTCGGGCGCGACCGAGAACTGCCGCGCGGCGTCGGCGAAGGCGGCTTCGCCGCGCACCTGCGCCTTCAGGTCCCGGGCCAGCTCGAAGCTGCGGTCGATCTCGCCTTCCTGTTCGGGGCGCGCGGGCAGCACGATCCGCGACAGCAGCACGCGGGCCGAGGTCGTCGTGGCGTTCGAGGCCAGTTGGCGGTCCACCTCGGCCTCGGTCACCCGGGCCTGGCCGCTGAAGCGGCTGCGGACGAACTCGCGCCACATCATGCCGGCGTAGACGAAGCTGCGGAAGGTTTCCGGGGCGATCCCGCGCTGTCCGAGGATGCCGACGAAGGCATTCAGGTCGAGGTTGAAGCGCTGGGTGTATTCTTCCATCGCCGCCTGAAGCTCGTCCCCGGTGATGCTGATTCCGGCGGCCTCGGCGGCCTGCACCTGCAGGCGCTCGTCGATCAGGGCGTCCTCGGCGGCCTTTTCCAGGTCGCCGGGCGCGCGCAGCAGGCGCAGGAACTCGACGCGCTGGTCGACCTCGTAGCGGGTGATCACGCGACCGTTGATCTTCACCACCGGCGCGAAGAGGTTCTGCGCCGCGGCCGGGCTGGTCATGCCGTCGGGCAGCCCGAAGGCGGCGAGGCTCAGGGCGAGCACGGAAAGCGGGCGGGTCAGGCGGCGGCGAAGGGTCATGTCAGCTCGTCTCGTCCTTGTCGTTCAGTGCCCGGGGTTGACCCCGGTGCGCGGCGGGGCCCAGGCCCTCACCCGTTGCAGGACCGGCGGGCCGACCGCGAGGCGGGCCGGTTGCCGATACCGTCGAGCGAGACCACGAGGCCGAAGTCCGTCGTCGCCTGCACGTTAGCCGAAGAGGTAAAGCGCCGCGAGAGGGAAAGGTCCACGGTGATGCATTCCGTCCGGTAGGCGAAGCCGATCCCCGCGGCGCGGGTGCTGTCGGCGGTCAGGTCGTATTGCCAGTCGAAGCTGGCGGTCCAGTCGCTGGGGAAGGTGAGGCCGTTCGGCATGTCGAGCCGGACCGAGTCCAGCCAGTCGCTGAGCCGGGCATTGCGGAAGTAGAGCTGCCGCTCTTCCTGATCGTGGCGCACCGTCTTGGCGCGGATCTGCCAGAACGGGACCGGGTTCGCAGCGCAGACCTCGCAGGACGAGGCCACGGTGTCGGTGGCCTCGGTATAGCGGGCCTCGCTGCGGCGGATCTCGCGGGCGGCGACCTGCATCTCGCGATCGAGCACCAGCCGCGCCGAGCGCAGCAGCCCGTCGCGCAGCTCGCTGTCGAGCTCGGCCTCGTCGGCGAGGATCAGCACGCTGTCGCCCTGGGTCAGGGTGATCGGGCCGGTCAGGCTGATGCGGTCGCCGGTCCGGTCATAGACGACGCGCGTCGCCTGCAGGCGACGGTCGCGGTAGAGGATCTCGACGGCCCCCTCGGCGACCAGCTGGCCCGCGCCGTTGGTGCGGATCGCGTTCGCGAGCAGGGTCGCGGTGTCCTGCGCGAAGAGCGGCGCCGGCAACGCGAAGAGCGCGGTCAGCGCCATGGCCGCAAGGGCCCGGCGCAGGGCGCGGAGCGCGCGCGAGGGGGGGGGCAGGGGCGTCATCAGCCGTCTTCCGTGTGCAGCAGTAACCCGAGCGAAAGGAGTATGCCCGCGACGGGGGGAGCCCACGCCGCGAGGAGCACCGGGATTTTTCCGGTGTCGCCAAGGATTTGTGCGAACGACTTCATGAAGAACATGCCGAATCCAATAAGGACCGCGAGAAGCACCATCAAGCCGGTTTTGCCGAAACGGGTGTGACGCATGGTGAACCCGGCACCGATCAGCACCATAGCCGCCAGAAAGAGGGGGCTTGCCAGCTCCATGTGGAACCAGACCCGGTAGGCGCGCGCGCTGAAGCCGGCGGTCTCGAGCTTCTGGATGAAGGCGGGCAGGTCCCAGATCGCGATGGTCTCGGGCCGCGCGACGCCTTCCAGCAGCTGGTCCGGCGTCAGGTCGGTCGGCAGCGCGAGGCGCGGCAGGACCTCGGCCGTGGTCTCGGGGTTGCGGCCCGGGTCGATGGTCCAGCGCTTCACGTCCGAGAGCTGCCACTCGCCCGGGGTCAGGGTGGCGGCGGCCGCCTCGATCCGGGCGGTCGGCGTGCCCGCGTCGGCGAAGAACAGGAAGGTGACGTCGTCGAGCTTGCTGCCCTCGGAGGCGGCGCCGGTCGCATGGATGACGACCTGCCCGCCCTCGGCGGCCTGCCGCAGCCACAGGCCCTCGGGGCCGAGCGACAGGGTCGAGGCCGCGCCGTAGAGCAACTCGCTGACGATCTGGTTGTAGCGCTCGGTCGTGGCTGCGATGATCGGGTTCAGCGCCACCGTGACCGTCAGTCCGATCAGGAACGCCACCAGCACCGGGGCCCCGAGGCTGCGGATCGCCGAGCGTCCCGCGGCGCGGATCACCACCAGTTCCGAGGTCCGCGCGAGCCGCAGGAACAACGTTACCGTGGCGATGATCATCAGCAGCGGCAGGATCAGGTGCAGGGTCTGCGGCGCGTTGAGCGCGGCGAGCCCTGCCGCCTCGCCCAGCGAGATCGACACGCGGTCGTAGCGCCGGACCTGCTCGACCATGTCGGTCAGGAAGATCAGGCCGCCGAAAATCCCCAGCACTGTGGCGAAGGTCCAGGCGAAGCGCCGCGCGAGGTAGAATTGCAGGGTCACGGCGCCGTCTCCGTCGGCGCGGCCCGGCTCAGGCGTCGCAGCAGGATGCCGATCGAGGGCTGTTCCGCCAGCCACAGCATGCCGCCCAGGATGGCGAAGCCGACGAGCACCGGCGCATAGAGCACCGGCCAGGCCGAGGCGGAGGCGAGCGCCGCGTTCTCGGCGGCGTTGTTGATCAGTTGCAGAACCACGAGGGCAAGCACCCCGGTCGCCACCTGTTGCCAGAAGCCGAAGCGCGAGAAGCCCCCCATCAGCAGGGCAGCGAAGCCGATCCCCGCGATCGGGATGGCCGCGAGGGCCTTGGAGAAGCGCGTGTGCGCCTCGTGCAGCATCTGCGCCGGGGTGAAGCCGGTCAGTTCCTGGATGCGCGGGTCCGCGATCAGCAGCAGGCGGGTCGGGTAGGCGCGCAGGTCGCGGATGACCCGGCTGGTTTCCGGTACGAGGTCGTCGAGGTCGAACGCAAAATCGCGATACTTCAAGAGCGACAGGGTGCGGTTGCCGGACATCTCCTGCGCTAGCCCCTCGACCATGATCAGGCGCGGGCCGTCGTCGGCGCGCACCAGAAGCGCCTGTTCGGCGGTATAGACCACCTCGCGGTCGGGGGGCCGGCGGTCCGAGATCAGCACGCGCTCCAGCACCGCGTTGGCCCCGACCTTGCCGATGAAGATCGTGACGTTCGCCGTCGGGTGCATGAACTTGCCCTCGTCGAGCAGGCGCGCGGTGACGTCCTCGGCGAGGTCCGCCTCGCGGTAGGCGAGCTGGGTCCGGCTGACCGGCACCAGCAGGTTCGACAGGATCAGCATCAGGATGCAGACCAGCGTGCCCAGCACCAGCGCCGGGCGGATCAGCCGGAACGCCGAGATGCCGGTGGCGCGCAGGACGACGATCTCGCTCTCGGTGGACAGCCGGTTGGCGACCTGCACCGTCGCGGCGAAGGCGGCGAGCGGCAGCACGATGAACATCAGGAAGGGGATCACGAGCAGCGAGAACTCGATGAAGACCGCGACGGACTGGCCGTCTCCGATCAGCCGGTCGAACAGCGACACCGCCCGGTTCACCCAGTAGATCAGGACGATCACCAGGGAGAAAAACCCGAACACGACCATAAGTTGGCCAAGTACGTAGCGATCGAACCGTGCCAGCATTC
>JAUHZL010000131.1 GCA_030425945.1 Alphaproteobacteria bacterium
CCTCGCATCGACCGCGCGGGCGTCGGCGCCAACCTGCAGGACCACCTGCAACTGCGCTGCGCCTACCGGGTCAGCGGCGCGGTCACGCTGAACACGCTGGCCGCCACCTGGCACGGCAAGGCGCGGATCGGGCTCGACTACCTGCTGCGGCGGCGCGGGCCGATGTCGATGGCGCCCTCGCAGCTCGGCGCCTTCGTGCGCTCGGGACCGGATGTCGAGACGCCCGACCTCGAATACCACGTCCAGCCGCTCAGCCTCGGGGCCTTCGGCGGCGACCTCGATCCCTTCCCCGGCATGACCGCCAGCGTCTGCAACCTGCGGCCCGACAGCCGGGGCAGCGTCACGCCCGCCGGTCCCGATCCGCGCCAGGCGCCGAAGATCGCGCCCAACTACCTGTCCGCGCCGCGCGACCGCGACGTGGCGGTCCGTGCGATCCGCCTGACCCGGCGGATCATGGCCGCCGAACCCCTGGCGCGCTACGCGCCCGAGGAAATCCGCCCCGGCCTGCAGGCCGACAGCGACGCCGATCTCGTCGCGGCGGCGGGGCAGATCGGCACCACCATCTTCCATCCCGTCGGCACCTGCCGGATGGGGCCCGACCCGGAGGCCGTCGTCGACCCGCAGCTGCGCGTCATCGGCGTCGGCCGCCTGCGCGTCGTCGATGCTTCGGTGATGCCGCGCATCACCAGCGGCAACACCAACGCGCCCACGGTGATGATCGCCGAAAAGGCAGCCGACCTGATCCTCGGACGCGCCTAGCGTTCGCGCAGCGCTTCGGCCTGCACCCGCAGCAAGGGCCGCGCCAGATAGGCCAGCACCGTGTTGGTGCCGGTGCGGATATCGACCGTCGCCTGCATCCCCGGCAGGATCGGCAGCGCCCGGTCGCTGCGCCTGAAGCCGCCGGTGGCCTCGACGATCACGCGGAACACCGGCTCGCCTGCCAGCCCCTCGACCGTGTTCGCGCCGACCCGCAGCACCTCGCCCTCCAGCGTGCCGTAGACAAGGTAGTCATAGGCGCTGATCTTCACGCTGACGCTGTCGCCAACGGCGATGAAGGCGACGTCGCTGGGGGCGATCTCGGCCTCGATCCACAGGTCCTCGCCGGTCGGCACGATCTCGGCGACGATGGCGCCGGGTTGCAGGACGGTGCCGGGCGTGGGGGCGACCAGTTCGTTGACATAGCCCGCTACGGGTGCGCGCAGCTCGGTCTCGGTCACCCGGTCGGTCGCGGCGCGCAGCCCCTCGCGCACGACCGCCAGTTCGACCTGCAACCGCGCCAGCCGTTCCGCCGCCCCCAGCCGGAAGGCCGAGCGCGTCGCGGACAGCTGCGCCTCGGCCTGCGCGATGGCGGCCTCGATCCGGGGCAGGCTCGCCTCGACCATGCCGCGCTGTCCGGTGGTGTCGGCCAGCCGCGAGCGCAGCCGCAGCAGATCGATCTGCGGCAGCGCCCCGCGCTCGAACAGGCTCTCGCTCAGGCTCACCTCGTCCGTGAGCGGCTCCAGCATCGCGTCGAGCTGCGCCAGCCGCGCGCGGGTCTCGACCAGTTCCGCCTGCCGCTGGGCGCGCTGCCCCTCCAGCACCGTCAGCTCGGTCTCGAGCTGGCGGACGCGCGAGACATGGACCGCCGTTTCCGCCGCGACCGCCGCCGGGGCGCGCGCGCGCAACTCGTCGGGGAAGACCGGCTCGCGGCCCTCGGCCTCGGCCGTCAGGCGCACCTGTTCGGTCAGAAGCGCCGCCTCGCGCTCCAGCAATTCGCCCTGTTCGGCCTCGGCGCGCGTCGGGTCGATCACCATCAGCGGCGCGCCCGCCTCGACGAAATCGCCCTCCGCCACCGCGACCGAGACCACCCGCCCGCCGTCGAGCGTCTGCACCCGCTTGGTCTCGGAGGACGGCACCACCCGTCCGACCCCGCGCGTCACCTCCTCGATCTCGTGGGTCGCGGCCCAGAAGAGGAACGCGCCGATCCCGGCCAGGATCAGCATCAGCAGCCGCCAGCCGCCGACCCCGCCCCGGTCGGAGGGCACGTTGGCAAAGCGTTCCGGCGCGTCCTGTCCGAACATCAGCCCGCCCCCCCGCGCCGGGCCGCAGCCGCACTCAGCCGCGCCAGCACCTCGTCGCGCGGCCCGTCGAGCATCTTGCGGCCCGCCTCCAGCACGATCAGCCGCCCCGCCAGCGCCGCCAGCGTGGTGCGGTGGGTGCTGAGCACCACCGTGACCCCCTCGCCCGCCAGCCGGGTCAGGGTCGCGGCCACCGCCGCCTCCATGGCCTGATCCATCATGTTGGTCGGCTCGTCGAGGAACAGCAGCTTCGGCCGCCGCACCAGGAGCCGCGCCAGCGCCAGCGCCTGCCGCTGCCCGCCCGACAGCCGCTGCCCGCGCTCGCCGAGGTGCAGGTCCAGCCCCTCGGGCGCGGCGGTCACGAAACCGCCGAGGCCCACATCCGCCAGCGCCGCCCGCAGCGCGGCGTCCTCGATGCCGGGCGCGCCCAGCGACAGGTTCTCGCGCAGCGTCCCGGTGAAGACGTCCGGCGCCTGCGGCAGGTAGCCCACGCCCCGGCGCAGGTCGGCGGGGTCGTATTGCCGGACCTCGCGCCCGTCGATCAGGACGGTGCCCGCCTGGGCCGCGATCAGCCCGGCCATGAGCCTGCCGAAGGTGCTCTTGCCCGAGCCGACCCGGCCAAGCAGCCCGACGATCTCGCCCGGGGCGATCTCGCAGGACACACCGTCGAGCGCGGGCACCGTGCCCCCGGGGTAGCGGAACCCGACGCGGTCGAAGCGCACCGCCCCGCTGCCCACCTGCCCGCCCCGCGAGACCGTCTCGCCGCGCTCGACGGGCAGGCGCATGAAGTCGCCGAGGCCGCGCAACACCCGCACCGCCTGCTGCGCCCGCATCAGCGTCTGCGAGATCGACGCCAGCGGCGCCAGCACCCGCCCCGACAGGATGTTGGCGGCAATCAGCGCGCCGACCGTGATCCGCCCGTCGGCCACGAGGTAGACGCCCCAGGCGATGATGACGACGCCGCAGGCCTGCTGCACCAGGAGCGTCCCGTTCAGCGTCAGGTTGGACCAGAACCGCGTCTCGCCGCCGACACGGGTCGCGGCGGCGACGGCCTCTTCCCATTCGCGCTGCATCACCGGCTCGGCGCCCACCGACTTGACGGTCTCGATCCCGCTCAGGGTCTCGACCAGCACCGTGTGCCGCTTGGCCGCAAGACCCTGCAACCGGTCGATCCGCGCCGCCATCGGCCATTGCGTCGCGAGCCCCAGCAGGATGACCGCGCTCGCCGCCACCAGCGGCACCAGCGCGATCGGGCCGACGATCCACCACAGGACCGCGACGAAGATGCCGATGAAGGCGAGGTCGATCAGCGCCACGAAGCTGGCCGAGGCGAAGAAGTCCCGCACCGTGTCGAAGTCGCGGATCGTGCTCGCGATCCCGGCGGCCCCGCCGGGCCGGGCCAGAAGCTGTACGTCCATCGCCTGCGCGAAGAGCCGCCGCCCCGACGCCAGTTCGACCCGCGCCGAGACGGTGTCGAGCACCGCGACCCGCAGCATCCGCAGCGCGAAGTCGAGCGCCAGCGCGATGCCGACCCCGGTCGCCAGCGTCCAGAGCGTGACGAAGGCGAGGTTCGGGATCACCCGGTCGTAGACGTTCATCACGAAAAGCGGCAGCGCCAGCGACAGCAGGTTCAGGCAGAGCGCCGCGATCATCACCTGCAGGCCGGCGGGCCAGTTCCGCAGGACAGGCCCCCGGAACCAGTGTTCGGCCCGCCGCGACCGGGCCGCCGTCACCGGGTCGAGGCGACCCGTCGCGCTGTCGCCCGCGGGGGCGACCAGCAGCACCTCGCCTCCCGTCTCGCGCGCAAGGCGGCGCAGCGGGACCTCGGTCTCGTGGTCGGGGGTCAGCGGATCGACGACACGCGCCACCTTGCGGCGCGGATCGAGCGCGGTGACCAACAGCGGCGTCCCGGCTGCGCCCACCGCCAGCACCGGCAGCACCATCGGATCGAGGCTCTTCAGCGGCAGGCTGACGCGCCGCGACTTCAGCCCGGCGGCGGACAGGGCGCGGGCCATCGGCTCGGGCCGGGCGAGGTCACTGTCGGCGGGCAGCGCGGCGCGGATCGCCTCGGCGCTGAACGGCCGCCCGTGATGGCGGGCGAGCCAGGCGACCGCCGCCATCCACGGATCGGTCGTGCCCGGGCCGCTCATTCCAGCGGCGCGATCCGGGTGTCGAAGACGGTGCCGCGCGGGTCCGCCTCGGCCCGGTCGGCATAGCCCGGCAGCAGCGCGACACCGGACGGGCCGACGCCGAAATGCGCCGCCAGACCGCTTTGCGCGGCCAGCACGCCGTACTGGGCATAGACCAGCCCGGCCTCGGCGCTGATCCGCTGGAAGCGCACGTTGAAGAGCGCCCGCTCGGCTTCGAGCAGGTCGAGCAGCGTCCGCTCGCCCGCCTCGAATTCCAGCCGCTGCTGCTCGGCGATGCGCGCGTTCGCGCGTTCCTGGCGGCGCAGCAGGGCGACGGTCTCGATGGCACTGTCCCGCGCGGTCCAGGCCCGCAGCGCGATCTCGCGCACCTCGCGGGCCGCCGCCTCGCGCCCCGCCTCGGCCTGGGCGGTGCGGGCGTCGAAGGCCCCCGCGCGCTCGGCCCGCCCGCCTTCGAACAGGGTCCAGCTCATCCGGGCCCCGAGGAACAGCCGGTTCTCGTTGCCCGAGGACCCGGCGAGGTCGCCACCCGCCGAGGCTTCGGCGTTCAGCGTCACCCGCGGCCGCGTGGCGGCGCGGTCCACGGCGGCCTCGCTCTCGCGCTGCGCGACGCGGGCCTCGGCCAGCGCGATCTGCGGATGGTTGGCCAGCGCCGCCCGGACCAGCGCGTCGCGGCTGCGCGGCAGGCCGGAGGGCGGCGGCAGCGACATCGGGCTGCTGGCGCGATGGCCCATCACCGTCTGGTAGCGCGCCTGCGCATCGGCCAGCGCTTTCTCGACCTCGGTCAGCGCCAGTTCGGCGGCCAGAACCCGGTCCGCCACGGTAAACCCGTCGCTCGCGGGCAGCGTTCCGCCATCGACAGCGGTCCGCACCTGGCGCTCGTAGCGGCGATGGGTCTCGACGTTCTCGCGGGCGATGCCGACCAGCTGGGCGTGGCGCACCACGTCGGCATAGGCCTGCACCGCGCTCAGCGCCATCGCGTCGCTGGCATCGAGCAGCCGGTAGATCGCCCCGTCGAGCCGCGCCGCCCCGCCGTAGACGAGGTTCGCCCGCCGGTAGCCGTCGAAGAGGACATACTCCGCCGACAGGCCGACCTGCCGGGCCAGCTTGGTGGTCGCGTTGTCGGCGGCCGAGAGGCTGGAGGGGTTGTCGACCCGCTCGGCCCCGGCCGAGGCGGTCAGGGTCAGGCGCGGCGTGTACTCGCGGCGCAGTTCCAGCAGACCGAGGGCCGCCGCCTGCATCTCGGCCGTGGCCGCGCGCTGGCTGGGGTTCGAGGTGACCGCCGCGCGCACCGCCTCGCGCAGGCTCTCGGCCGTGCCGGGTCCGGCCGCGAAGCCCAGCAGGCATCCCGCGGCAAGCCATGCGGCTACATGTCTGCGTCCCGTCATCCGATCCCCCGATCCGCCTGGCAGCGGGCTGTGACACCCTACGGACCGCTACAGTATATTGATACTTTCGGTCAGGACGCAACGACAGATGGACGTCTCGCGGGCTCAGGCTCGGGCGCGCAACGCCTGCGTGGTGCGGTGCAGCTTGTCGGCCAGCGCCGCCGCCATCACCTTGTGCCAGAGCGCGACCAGCGCCGGGTCCGCCTCCCCGGCGGCCTCCAGCGCTTCGGCGGAGAGCGCATAGACCACGCTGTCGGTCTCGGCGACGACATCGGCGGTGCGCGGCAGCCCGGCATAAGCGGCGATTTCGCCGACGATGGCCCCCGCCTGCATGGCGCGCACCCGGAACGGGCGACCGTCCCCGCCCGGCACCATGACCGCCATCCGGCCGGTGTCGATCAGGTAGATGTCGCGCCCGCTCTCGCCCGCGCGAATCAGATGCTCGCCCCGTTTCACCTGCCGCCGCTCCATCAGGCCCAGCAGCCGGTCGACCTGCGCGGGGTCGCCGACGATGGGCAGCAGCACGTTGCGGGCCTGCTCGCCCGCGCCCTCGGCCCCGGCCGCCGCGATCAGCGCGTCCTCCTCGGCCTGCAACGCCGCGTCGAGCACCGGGATATCCCGGAAGACGCCACTGGCGAACAGGCCCGCCGCCGTCAGCGCGCGATGCACATCCGGGCTGGCCCCGCTGATCGTCAGGCGCGCGCCGGTCTCCTGCGCGGTGATCTCGAGCTTGCGCAGCGCCTCGACCGCCGAGGCATCGACCCCGCTGACCGCCCCGAAGTCGAGCAGCATCGCCGTGACCGCCTGCGGGCCGCGCAGCCGGGTGCGGGCCAGCGACACCAGTTTCTCGACCGACCCGAAGAACAGGAAGCCCTGCACCGACAGCACCTCGACCCGGGCCCCGGCGCGGTCCAGCACCTCGGTCTGGCGCGGCCCCCGGTCGACCGCGCTGCGGGTCTCCCGCAGGGTGGTGACGCGCTTCAGGATCGGCAGCCGGGCATAGGTGATCGCGAAGATGACCGAGGCCGCGACGAGACCCGCCGCCACCGCCTCGACGATGCCGAAGACCAGAGACACCGCGACGATCCCGACCGCCACCAGCCGGTCGCCCGGTCCGAGGCCCGCCTGCGTGCGCAGGATCCAGCGCTCGACCACCAGCCAGCCCATCTGGACCAGCAGGCCGCCGGTGACGAAGGACGGGATCAGGTCGACGAGGCGCGTCAGCAGGAAGATCGCCGCCGCGATCACCGCCACCGCAGCCGCCGGGGCGACCCGGCCCGCGCCGCCCAGTTCGACCGCGATCGAGGTGTTCGACGCCGAGGGGTAGCCGGGCGACGCCCCGCAGAAGCCGAGCACGACGTTCACGAGGCCGGTGTTCCGCAGCGCCCGGCGCGTGTCGAGTTCGGCCCGCGTCGCCATCTCGACGCCCGAGATGTTCAGAAGCCCCCCCAGCAGCGCGACCACCGCCGCCGACAGGATCACCGGCAGCGCCTCCAGCACCCGCCCGCCGTCGATCTGGCCCAGCATGTCCGGCGACAGCGCGACCCCGACCTCGAGCCCGGTCGGCTGCGGCAGCAGGCCCATTGCGCGCGCATCGGCGCCGTCCATCCCGAGCAGGGACAGGACCGGGAAGAACGCCACGATCCCGACGATCAGCATCACGATCAGCCCGATCCCGGGCCGCGCGAGATGGGCCGCGTGCAGCAGCACCGCGAACGCCAGCGCCAGCGCGATCCGGATCATCGCGTCCGGGGCCTCGCCCCGCAGCAGCGCCGGAAGCGGGGTTTCGCCCAGTTGCACGACCAGAACCGACAGGATCAGAAGCACCCCCGCGCTGCCGAGGTACCCCGCCAGCACCGAGTAGGGGATCAGCCGCGCGACGCGGCCCCGGTCGAAGGCCGACACCAGCAGCATCCCGGCCCCGGTCAGGACCGAGGTCAGCCCGAGGACCGCGAGAACCGTCGCCAGCGCCGCTTCGGCCGAAAGCACCGTGCCCGCGACCGCGCCGAGGCCCAGGACCACCGGCATCAGCACCGCGATGGGCGAATCCT
>JAUHZL010000132.1 GCA_030425945.1 Alphaproteobacteria bacterium
CCCGCATCTTCGGCTTCCTGCACGACCAGGGCGAGGTGCCGGTGCCGTGGTTCGCCGAGCAGATCGCCCGGATCGACCGCACCAACGGCGACATCGACACCCTGTCGAAGCGGCTCGCGTATATCCGCACGTGGACCTATGTCGCGCAACGGGCGGGATGGGTTGCGGACGAAAGCCATTGGCGCGCGGAGACCCGCGCTGTAGAAGACCGCCTGTCCGATGCGCTCCATGCCCGTCTGACGGAAAAATTCGTCGATCGGCGGACGAGCGTCCTCCTCCGCCGGTTGAAACAGAAGGAGAGCCTGGTGGCTGATGTGAACGACAAGGGCGAAGTGATGGTCGAGGGCGAGCTGATCGGCCGCCTCGAAGGCTTCCGCTTCCGGCAGGACAAGTCCGCAACGACGGAGGAAGCCCGCGCCCTGCGCGCCGCTTCGGTGGCCGCGCTCGCCCCCGAGTTCCACCTGCGCGCCGACCGCTTCTACAACGCGCCCGACACCGAGTTCGACTTCACCGAACAGGGCGGGCTGATGTGGGGCTCGGCCGCCGTCGGCAAGCTCGTGAAGGGCGCCGACCCGCTGCGGCCGACCGTGCAGGCCTTCGTCGATGACGAGGCCGGGCCGGACGTGGCGCAGAAGGTCACCCGCCGCCTGCAGCACTTCATCGACCGCAAGATCTCGGCGCTGTTCGAGCCGCTGCTGGCGATGAGCCGGGACGAGGCCCTGACCGGCCTCGCGCGCGGCTTCGCCTTCCGGCTGGTCGAGTCGCTGGGCGTGATCCCGCGCGACGCCGTCGCCACCGAGGTCAAGGCGCTGGAGCAGGATGCCCGCGCCGCGCTGCGCAAGCATGGCGTGCGCTTCGGCCAGTTCACCATCTTCCTGCCCGCGCTCCTGAAGCCCGCGCCGACCCGGCTGCGGCTGGTGCTGTGGTCGCTGGACCAGGGCCTCGACGTGTTCCCGGAAGCGCCGCCCGCCGGCCTCGTCACCATTCCGCGGATCGAGGATGTTTCGCCCGAGGTCTACACGATGTCGGGGTATCGCCTCGCGGGGACCCGCGCGATCCGCATCGACATGCTGGAGCGGCTGGCCGACCTCCTGCGCGGCTCCGACACGCGCGGCGGTTTCGAGGCGACGCCGGACATGCTGTCGATCACCGGCATGACGCTGGAGCAGTTCGCCGACCTGATGGCCGGGCTGGGCTACGCCGCCGAGAAGGGCGAGCGGGCCAAGGTCAAGCCGGTCCCGGCCGCCGCCGCGACCACCGAGGACGCAGCAGCGCCGGACGAGAGCGCCGCCGACGCGGCCCCCGAGGCCGCCGAGGCCGCGCCGGAGGTGTCGCCCGATGCGGAGGCCCCGGCCGAGGCCGAGGCGCCGGAGGCCGAGGCCGCCGATGCCCCTGCGCCCGAGATGGAGGTGTTCTACACGTTCCGCTGGGCCCCGCGTCCGCGCGGCAACCCCAACCGCCGCCGCGACGGCCAGGGCCAGGGCGAAGGCCGTGGCGACCGTCCGCGCCGCGAGGGCAAGCCGGGCGGGTCCGGGCCGCGTGGCGACCGGCCCGACCGCGGCGACCGGAAGGGTGGCAAGGGCGGTCCCAAGGGCAAGGGTGGCAAACCCGGCCCGCGCGAGGACAAGCCGCGCCAGTTCGAGGCCCGTCCGCCCAAGCGCGAGAAGCCGATCGATCCCGACAACCCCTTCGCCGCCGCGCTGATGGGGCTGAAGACCCGCGACTGAGGGCGGCGTGTCCGAGGCTCCGCGCCCGACCCAGCGGCTCGACAAGTGGCTCTGGCACGCGCGTCTGTGCAAGACGCGCGGCCTCGCCGCCGAGATCGTCGCGGGCGGCAAGGTGCGGGTCAACGGCCGCCCGGTCCGCAAGCCCGCCACGGCGGTCGGGGCCGGGGACACCCTGACCGTGGTGCTGGCGGGGCGTGTGCGCGTGTTGCGCGTCACCGGCCTGCCCGAGCGCCGCGGCCCCGCGCCCGAGGCGCAGGCGCATTACACGGACCTCGACGCCGACCCGGGTGCGTCAATAAAGTCTGACAGTTCCGCTTGACTTGCCGGTCCATGTTGTCAACTTAAGTTGACAGGTCTTGGTCCTGCGACCCATCCCCGCGAGCTGTCCTGACAGCTTGCAAGGGGCGGGGGGCTGGCATAGTCAGGGCCCGACCGCCAAGCGAATGACCGAACGACCGAGATCCCTTCCATGACTTATGTCGTCACCGACAACTGCATTGCCTGCAAGTACACCGACTGCGTCGAGGTGTGCCCCGTGGACTGTTTCTACGAGGGCGAGAACATGCTGGTGATCCATCCCGACGAATGCATCGACTGCGGCGTCTGCGAGCCGGAATGCCCCGCCGATGCGATCCGCCCGGACACCGAGCCGGACTTGGAAAAATGGGTCGAGTTCAACCGGAAGTACTCCGAGGCCTGGCCGGTCATCATCACCAAGAAGGATCCGCTGCCCGAAGCCGAAGACCGCGACGGCGAGACCGGAAAGCTGGACAAGTACTTCTCGGAAGCGCCGGGCGAGGGCGGCTGAGCGACCGATTCGGTCGGCGCTGCCATGACATGGCGCAAGATGCACCCCGCCTGCCGGGGCTGACAGGGGGCGAATCCCCTGATTTCAACGGGTTTGCGTCCTCGCGGACGCGCCATCTTCCAAACCTGCCCGTTTTTTGATACATCTCTGTCACACAAGACGGAGACGCGCGCGCTCCGGTCGGTGCTGCCTGCCCGCCCGGTCACCCCGAGACAGCGAAACAGTTATGCCGGTTGCCCCCGTAACCGGAATGGCTTCTTCGCCGCTTGCGCTGCGTCGCCCCTGACATGGAGTGACATGAATGAGCAAGACCAAGTCGTCCCAGGATTTCCGCCCGAACGATTACGTCGTCTATCCCGCGCATGGCGTGGGCCGGATCGTATCGGTCGAGGAGCAGGAAATTGCCGGGATCAGGCTGGAGTTGTTCGTGATCTCGTTCGAAAAGGACAAGATGACCCTGCGCGTGCCGACCCACAAGGCCACCGAAGTGGGCATGCGCAGCCTGTCGAGCCCCGACATCGTCTCGAAGGCGATGGAGACGCTCAAGGGCAAGGCGAAGGTGAAGCGCGCCATGTGGTCGCGCCGGGCCCAGGAATACGAACAGAAGATCAACTCGGGTGATCTCATCTCGATCGCCGAGGTGGTCCGCGACCTGCACCGGGCCGACGACCAGCGCGAGCAGAGCTATTCCGAGCGTCAGCTCTACGAAGCGGCGCTCGAGCGCCTGACGCGCGAAGTGGCCGCGGTGAACGGTCTCGATGAAATCGGCGCCCAGAAACACGTGGATCAGGTGCTGGTGTCCCGCGCGGCGTGAGCCGCACACGAACCAAGACGATTTACCTCGTGAAGACTGACTGGGGCCGCTCGCAGGAGCGGCCCTTTTTCTGCGCTCAGGGCAGCGCGCAGAAGGTCAGCAGCGCCGCCGTCTCGGCCACGACCTGCGCCGCCCCCAGCACGTCGCCAGTCTGCCCGCCGAGCTTGACCCGCGCGAGCCGCCCGACGGCGAGGACCGCGCCCGCCGCGACGCCCGCCGCAACCAGCCCGGGTCCGCCCGCGGCGACCCCGGCGACCGCCAGGGCCAGACCCCCACCGAGAAGGACCGCCGCCCGGGGCGGGGCCCCGACACGGGCCGCCAGCCCGCCGCCGCGCGCGTTCGGCAGCGCGTGCATCAGCGCGGCCATCCCCGCCCGCGACAGCGCGGCCGCCGCCAGCAGCCCCGCGGCCAGCGCGCCGGGTCCGGCCTCGGCGAGCGCCGCCAGCGCCCCGCCCCGGACCAGCAGCATCACCCCGAGCGCCAGCGTGCCGTAGGCCCCGATCCGGCTGTCCTTCATGATCTCCAGCCGCTGCGCCACGTCGTGCCCGCCCCAGAAGCCGTCCGCGCAGTCGGCGAGGCCGTCTTCGTGCAGCGCGCCCGTCAGCATCATCTGGGTGCCGAGGACCAGCCCGGCGACCGCCAGCGGCGGCAGGCCGAGCGCCAGCGCGACCGTCCCGGCCAGCCCGGCCAGCGCGGCCACGACCAGCCCCGCCAGCGGCCAGGCCCAGGCCGCGCGAGCCCCGCGCGCCGCCGCCAGATCGGCGTCGACGGACACCGGCAGGCGGGTCAGAAGCCCGACCGCCAGCGCGAGGTCGGCGCTCCGCACGGTGCTGTCGTTGCCGCTCATCGTCCGGTCCCATTTGTCGCAAGACGTCGCTGCCAAAGGCGGTAGTGTGACGGGCAACGAAACGCAACCGGACGAGACGATGCCCGAGACCGCCGACCCCCTCTCCGCCGTCGAGCTGCGCGCGGCCCTTGCCGCCGCCGTAGGTCCCGCGCCCGAGGCCCGTGCCGCGGCCGAGGCGCGCAACGCGCAGCTGACCAAGCCGCCGGGCGCGCTGGGGCGGCTGGAGGACGTCGCGCTGTGGATCGCGGAATGGCAGGGGACCGACCGTCCCGCGCTCGACCGGGTGCAGGTCGTGCTGTTCGCGGGCAATCACGGGGTCGCGGCGCGCGGCGTTTCGGCCTTCCCGCCGGAGGTCACGGCGCAGATGGTGGCGAACTTCGCCCACGGCGGCGCGGCCATCAACCAGCTGGCCGGGGCCTTTGGCGCGCGGCTCGACGTGACGTCCTTCGACCTCGACAGGCCGACCGCCGACTTCACGGAGGCCCCCGCGATGGACGCGGACCGGTTCGCGCGGGCGCTCGGCACCGGCTGGGCGGCGGTCGCGGAGGACACCCAGCTTCTGATCACCGGCGAAATGGGCATCGGCAATACCACCGCCGCGGCCGCCGTGGCCTGCGGCCTCTTCGGGGGCCTGCCCGAGGACTGGGTCGGGCGCGGAACCGGGGTCACCGACACCGGGCTGCTGCTCAAGGCGCAGGTGGTGGGCGAGGGGCTCGACGTCCATCGCGCGGCGCTGGGCGATCCGCTGGAGGTGCTGCGCTGCCTCGGCGGGCTGGAACTGGCGGCGATGGCCGGGGCGATTGCCCGGGCGCGGGTGCTCGGGATCCCGGTGCTGCTCGACGGGTTCATCTGCTGCGCGGCAGCCGCCGTGCTGGAGAAGGCGGTCCCGGGGGCGCTGGCCCACGCGCGCGCGGGCCATGTCTCGGCCGAGGCCGCCCATGGCAAGCTGCTGGCAGCCCTCGGGCTCGACCCGCTCCTGTCGCTGGGCCTGCGGCTGGGCGAGGGGTCGGGCGCCGCGGCGGCGCTGGGCGTCGTGAAGGCGGCGGTCGCGTGCCACTCCGGCATGGCCACCTTCGCCGAGGCAGGGGTCGCGGGCGGCTGAGCCGCCTCAGCCGGTGCCGGGCACGCCCTGGCCGGTCATCGGCCGGGCCGGGCTGCGCCCCGGTTCCGCGTCGCCGGGCAGGGCCTTGCCGCCATCGTCGAGCGTGGTGACCAGCGCGGTCTCCAGGGCGTTGTTCAACTCCTGCGCGCGGGCCATGTAGGCGGCGTTCTCGGACACCGGCACGCCGGGCTTCCACAGCTCGGCCAGTTCGAGCAGGGCGTGGCGGTCGTGCTTCCAGAAGGTCTCGGCCTGCGTCGCCGCCTCGTAGTCGCTGAGCCCCATGCCCTCGAGGACGTAGCGTCCCGCGCGCACCGAGCTGTCGAAGGCCTCGCGCACGATCTTGTTGGCCCCGGCAGCGAACAGCTCGTAGGTGTGCACCCGGTCATGGGCGCGGCTGACGATGAAGAGGTCCGGCCGCTCGCGCCGGGCATGGCGCACCAGCTTCAGGGCCGCCGCCTTGTCGTCGAGCGCCACCACCAGCACCTTGGCCGTCTTCAGCCCCGCCGCGTGCAGCAGTTCGGGCCGCGTCGGGTCGCCGAAGAAGCCCTTGAACCCGAAGCTGCGCATCAGTTCGACGGTCTTCAGGTCGTTGTCGAGAACGGTGGTTCGGAAGCCCGACATCTGCACCAGCCGGTTGACCACCTGCCCGAAGCGGCCGACCCCCGCGATGATGATCGGCTGCTGTTCGTCGATGGCATCCGCGGCGGGCGTCTCGCCGGCATCGGCCAGCCGGGCGGCAAGGCGCTCGTAGACGATGAAGAGAAGCGGCGTCAGCAGCATCGACAGCGCGATGACGAGCAGCAGCGTCGCGCTCAGCCCGGCCGGCAGGACATTGGTGCCGAGCGCGAAGCTGACCAGCACGAAGCCGAACTCGCCCGCCTGCGCGAGGCCCAGCGTGAACAGCCAGCGGTCGCGCCCGCGCAGGTCGAAGACCCGGGCCAGCCCGTAGAGGATGACGCCCTTGATCGCGATCAGGCCCAGCGTCAGCGCCAGCATCGACAGCGGCGCTGCGAAGAAACGCGCGAAGTCGATGCTCGCCCCCACAGTGATGAAGAAGAGACCCAGCAACAGGCCCTTGAACGGCTCGATGTCGGCCTCGATCTCGTGCCGGAACTCGGAGTTGGCCAGCACCACGCCCGCGAGGAAGGCGCCGAGCGCGGGCGACAGCCCGACCATCAGCATCAGCGAGGCGACGCCCACCACGAACAGCAGCGACACCGCCGTGTTCATCTCGCGCAGGCGGGCCGCGCTGATGAAGCGGAAGACGGGCCGCGTCAGGAAATGCCCGCCGAGGATGATGGCCGCCAGCGCGCCGATGGTCAGCAGCGTCAGCCCCCAGCCGGGCAGGTCCTGCAGCAGGTGCAGCGCCTCGGGGCCGTGGGGGGCCTCGACCTCGGCCTGGCTGGGCCGGACGATCGAGCCGTCGGGGGCCAGTTGCAGCACGTGCGGCATCGCCAGCAGGGGCAGGAAGGCCAGCATAGGGATCACTGCGATGTCCTGCGTGAGCAGCACCGAGAAGGCCGAGCGGCCGCCGGGGGTGCTCATCAGGTTCTTCTCGGTCAGCGTTTGCAACACGATGGCGGTGGAGCTCAGCGCCATGATCAGCCCGACCGCCAGCGAGATCGACACCGGCTGCCCCAGCGCCAGCGCGCCCGCGGTCACCGCTGCCGTGGTCAGCCCGATCTGCGCCCCGCCGAGGCCCAGCAGCCGGTCCCGCATGTCCCACAGCGCGCGCGGCTCCAGTTCCAGCCCGATCAGGAACAGCATCATCACCACGCCGAACTCGGCGAAGTGCTGCAACTCGGTCACGTCATGGGCGACGAGGCCGAAGACCGGGCCGATGGCGATCCCGGCGAAGAGATAGCCCAGCACCGATCCCAGCCCGAGCCGCATGGCGATCGGCACCGCGATCACCGCGGCGAGCAGGAACAGGGTCGCCTGAAGCAGGAACTCGGTCATCGGTTTCGGGCCGTCCTTTGGCGCGGCAGGGGGGCGGCGCGGCCCCGGGTCAGGTGGGCAGGGGCGCGTCGCGCTTGAGTTGGTTCATGACGATCTGGCTTTGCACCCGTGCGACAGCGGGGTGCGGCAGAAGGACGTCGTGGATCAGGCGATTAAGGCCGCCGAGGTCGCGGGTATAGACCCTCAGAAGGTAGTCGGCCTCGCCCGTCAGCGTCCAGACCGAGACGATCTCGGGCTGGGTCTCGACCAGCCGGGCAAAGCTCTGGGCGCTGTCCGGCCGGTGGCTGGCCATCTGGACCTGCACGAAGGCCTGCACGTCGAGGCCCAGCTTGG